>JAIPJH010000008.1 GCA_021734245.1 Candidatus Cloacimonadota bacterium
GATCAGGATTTGTAAAAGATGAGGTTTTCTACAATAACGGCAGTATCTTTCCAGAGCAAATTGTCCAGCTTGGCACGCCAGCGATCTTGCGCGGCTTGCGAGTAGTTAATCTCACGATCAATCCTTTCCAGTACGATCCAGTCAAACAGGAATTACGAATAATCAGCAATATCCAGGTAGCAGTGCATACAACAGGATTTGGCGGCGAGAACGAAGTAACACGGAGTAATTTCCAACTCTCACGCGCATTTGAACCACTTTACAAAGCCACAGTTCTCAACTACGATGAGATCACAAGCCGGGAAGATAATTTTCAGGATCCCAGCTATCTGTTTATTCATACCAACGACACCTCAGTAGAAGATGCACTTTCCTATCTGGTGGACTGGAAACATCAGAAAGGCTTTGATGTATCGACGCATGGCGTGAATAGCGGCACCAGTTTCAATACGATCAAATCTTATATCCAAACCGCTTATGATACGTGGCAGAACCCTCCTGAATATGTTTGTTTTGTAGGTGATGCTGAAGGATCCTACAATATTCCGACGGATTATTCCGGCGGTTATGGTGGTGGTGATCACGGCTATGCCCGTTTGGATGGAACGGATATTCTGGCTGATGTCTACCTGGGCAGACTTTCATTCAACTCGATAACAGAATTGCAGACAATAATTTATAAAATACTGTATTATGAGAAAGAGCCTTACATGGCTCAGACAGACTGGTATGAGGAAGCTACGATGGTGGGTGACGTGAGTTCTTCATCAGGGACATCAACTCGAGATACCAAAATCCACTGTGAAGAAATGATGCTTCAACACAATCCTAACTATACCTTCCATGAATATTTCAGTGGCGGATATTCCAGTGGCATGACAAATACGATCAACAGCGGAATCAGCTACATGAACTATCGTGGTTATGCCGGTATGAGCGGTTTTGGTAATAGTAATATCCAGACATTGAACAACGGCTTCATGATGCCAGTAGCTACTTTTCCCACCTGCGGAACCGGAACTTTCTACAGTGGTACCAGCCGCAGCGAAGCTTTCATTCGCGTGGGAACACCGGGACAGCCACGAGGAGCTATCGCAGCTTATGGAACAGCTACACTTTCTACTCATACCTGTTTCAATAATATCGTCGATGCCGGGACTTATTACGGTCTTTTTGCTGATAGGATCTTCAATATGGGTGGTGCACTTACAAGAGGTAAACTTGCCCTTTATCTGAGTTATCCCAATCAGCCCAACTATGTGGCAAATTTTTCCCAATGGAATACTCTTATGGGCGATCCGGGTATGGAAGTATGGACAGGAGTACCGCAGGAATTAGTAGTAGCTTATGAACCCCAGCTTGGAATCGGGGCTAATACTATTTCCGTGAATGTCCAAGATGCAAACGGCCAGGCAGTAGAAAATGCCTGGGTAACAGCACTTATGGGCAATGATGATATCTTTGCTACTGGCTATACAGACGCAGCAGGAAATATCGTATTGGAGATCAATGCCCAGGAAGCCGGTAATGCCAATCTTACCGTAACCAAACACAATTACATTCCACATCTGGGCAGCTTCGATGTAGGTCAATTAGATAGATTTGTAAATATCTTTGATTATCAGATCGATGATGATAACAATGGAACCTCTACGGGTAATAACGATGGCGTTATCAATCCTGGTGAAACCATTGAATTGGTAGTAGGATTAGAAAATTTCGGAACAATAACTGCAAGTGGTATAACAGCAACTATCAGTAGTAATGATGCTTATATCACGATCTCAGATGCTACAGAAGATTATGGTGATATTGCTTCAGGAGTAACGGTATTCTCACCGGATGATTTTGATTTTTCCGTTGATGCAGACGTGACAGGGGGAATGGAAGTTCATCTTACCTTTACGATCGAAGATAACCTGGGCAATACCTGGTACGATTATCTTTCACTTCCAGTGGAAGGAGCCAGTCTTGTTGTAACCGATTATGATCTTCCCGGCAATACCAACGGAATCTGGGAACCGGGTGAGACCACCAACCTTTCACTTACCATTGAAAACCCCGGCACAGTTGCAGCTAATGATGTTTATGGAATCTTATCTCTGGATGATGACTGGTTCACTATCAATACCAATGATGTACAGTTTGGCACAGTAAACGCAGGTGGACAAGCCAATAATACTACTACTCCTTTTGAAGTAATGGCAGCCAGCACCGTATTACCCGGCAGCCAGTTTACGGGTGAAGTTCTGCTATATAATGCAGCAGGCTATGCCAACTCAACCAGTTTTATGATCACCGTAGGAGAAGCAACTATAACTGATCCCTTAGGTCCTGATGCTTATGGCTATTACTGCTATGACGACGGTGATGTAAATTATTACAACGTTCCCGAATACAACTGGATCGATACAAGCACAGGAACACAACTTTCACTTAGCGATCCCGGAGAGACCGGAGATACAGACGATATTACCAATCTTCCGATCACGTTCAAGTTTTACGGAGTAGAATATAACAGTTTAACCGTATCCTCGAATGGCTGGATAGCACCTGGGCAGAGTGGATCAACTTCTTTTATGAACTGGCAGATCCCGGGTCCGCAAGGTCCGTCTCCGATGATCGCACCCTTCTGGGACGATCTGGTAACAGGAGCAGGCTCATCAGTGAAATATCTTTATGACTCAGCCCAGAACTATTTTGTAATTACCTGGGAGAATTTGAAGAATGAATATAATACTAACTCTCTTGAAACCTTCCAGGTAATCCTTTACGATGCGAATTATTATCCAACTTCAACTGGCGATAGTGAGATCAAGTTCCAGTATCAGGAGTTCAATAACATCGATGTAGGCAGTTATCCATCCAATCATGGACAGTACTGCACAGTAGGACTGGAAGATCACACAGGCTTACGTGGTTTGGAATACACATTCAACAACCAATATCCACTCCAAGCCAAACCACTCCAGGATGAAATGGCTCTGCTCTTTACAGGACCACCTATTCAGTTTAACGAACCATTTTTGACAATGGGTGGACTTGTCTTGAATGATCAAAATGGAAATGGTCAGGCAGATTATGCTGAAACCATAAACCTGGATGTAATGATCAATAATATCGGTCAGCAATCAGCGACAAATGTTTCAGCGGTAATTTCTGCTTCCGATCCAAACATTACTATCACCACAGATAATGCAAATTACAATACGATTCAAGGAAGTGCTTCTGGTACGAATATTACACCATTTGTATTTGATATTGCAGAAGATTGTCCCAATGGGCACGTTGTTCCTTTTACAATAAATTTAACATCAGATCAAGATGAATGGGAGTTGTATTTTACAGTTGAATTGAATGCTCCTGTCATCGATTATAATTCAATATTCGTAGATGACGGAAATAATAATATTCTCGATCCGGGTGAAACTGCCGACATGTATGTTTCATTTGAAAACAGTGGTGGAGCTGATGCTTACAATCTTTTAACGATTTTGAGTGAATTTGATCCCTATATCGAATTGAATTCTGCCAATTATACTTTTACTTCTTTGAATGCCGGAACAATCGGGACAGCCGAATTCAATATAACAGCAGATGCTTCCGCTCCTGTTGGTCATATGGCAAGTGTTGACTGGGCAATGAACGGAGATTATAATTTTTCCGTTAATGGAATGTTCCAGGTAGTAATTTCTCAGGTTCCGGTATTGATGGAAGAAGATTTCAGCGGAACCTTCCCGCCGACGGACTGGTCTACAAGTGGCGGTGGAAATTGGCAGCAGGGAACTGGTAATAATGCTGGTGGAATTACACCTGAAGCGGAATTCTACTGGAGTCCGTCTGCATTGGCTACTCAGCGGCTTATCACAATGCCAATGAACACAGCCGGTAGTGCAGCGCTTGATTTGGAATTTAAACACTATCTGAATGATTTCAGTGGTGGTGGATATCAGATAAAAGTTCAAACTACCAGTGATGGAACAACCTGGAATGATGCCTGGTCGATAACTCCAACTGGTGATATTGGACCGGAAATTATTGATATAGATGTTGCAACTCCGGATGTGGGTTCCACAACTTTCCAAATGGCATTTGTTTTCGATGGAGATTCCTGGGATCTTAACTGGTGGAATGTCGACGATGTTCATTTGGAAGGCGGTCAGGGAGCGCAACTTGGATTTATTCAGGGAACTGTAACTTTGGATGGTGGAAGTGGAGACGTGGAAGATGTAATAGTTTCAGCCGGAAATTATAGTACTTCTCCCGATGAATTTGGAATTTACATTATTCCAATTCCTGCAGGAACTTACGATCTGACAGCTGAACTTGCAGGATATACAACTGGTGAAGAAAATGATGTTGTAGTAAATGCAGGACTTACAACTACAATCGATTTCATACTTTCCTACTTGCAGGCTCCGCAAAATCTGGCAGCCGATGTGATGAGTAATGATGTGATCTTAAACTGGGAAATGCCGACTGAAAATGTAAGTAGAAATGCAAATCCAATTCATCAAAGATCGCAACAAAGTAGAAACAATCTTACAGATAAAAAATCTTCATCTGCAACTGAAAATTCCAGAGATTTAACAGGATTCAAGATTTATAGAAATAATTCCATGATAGCAGAAGTTAACAATCCAAGTACAATGGAGTATCTGGATGAATTCCTGCCAGCAGGAGATCATTCCTATTTCGTAACCGCAGTTTACGACGACGTTACAGAATCTGAGTCTTCCAATATTGTGGATGTGACGATAGTATTAAATGTGCCAACTGATCTGCAGGCAGATGTAATTGATGATGATGTAGAATTAAGTTGGACTGCTCCGGCGGATAATAGAAGCATTACAGGATATCGAATTTACCGAAACAACAATGAAATCGCTGTGACGACTGAAACTACTTACACAGACGAAGATTTAAGCTTGGGAAGTTATACCTATTTTGTGAAAGCAGAATATGGACCTTATCTCTCCGATCCTTCCAATGAAGTGGTGGTGGAACTTACAGATGCAATGAATATTATCATTCCAGAGCGAACTGCACTTCTGGGAAATCATCCCAACCCCTTCAATCCTGAAACAGAAATTTCTCTGGCTTTAAAAGAAAATAGTTTTGTTACTTTGGAAATCTACAACATCAAAGGTCAGAAGATCAGAACTTTACTGAATGATGAGATGCCAGCCGGAATTCATTCTTTAATTTGGAAAGGTGAAGATGATGCCGGCAAACAGGCAGCCAGCGGGGTTTATTTCTATAAGATGAAAGCAGGTAATATCTTACAGACTAAAAAAATGATCCTCATGAAATAGTCCTTTGGGAATTTCACAGGACAGGTCTTGATGAAATAAAATTGAAAATAACCTTGCGGATGGTCTTTCGACCTCCGCAATGGTTTTTTTATATTGAGAAGATTTTGAGTTTTTTCAGAAAACATAGCGGATATTTTTGGTTATGATTTATGATCAAATCAAAAATTTTCCATCCTCGTAAAACAGTTCATCATCGGCAAATATCCTGCCGCCATTTCTCATATTGCACAGCATATCCCAATGGATTACCGACTGATTAATTCCTTTTGATTCGGGAATTGATCGCCCCAAAGCCATGTGAACTGTGCCGCCGATTTTTTCATCGAAAAGCATGTGCTTTACAAAGTTTTTGATACCGTAATTTGTACCGATTGCCACTTCTCCCACAAAACGTGATCCTTCATCTGTATCCAATACTTTATTCAGAAATTCTTCACCTTTGGCTGCGGTTGCCCTGATTGCTTTGCCTTTTTCAAACCAGATTCTCACATCTTCGATCTCTCTATTTTGAAATATAGCAGGATAACTGAAGCGGATATGGCCTTCCACGCTGAATTCCAAAGGACCTGTAAAAACTTCGCCATCGGGGAAATTGACCTTTCCACAGCAATTAACCCAGTTTCTATCTGCTATTTTCATGGAAATATCGGTATCTTGTGCCACGATGCGAAGTTCAGTTTTCCGGTTCAAAAAATCACAGATTTTCTGCTGCTTTTCTTCCACGATCTTCCAGGCTGCTACTGGATCTGCTTCATCAAGTTTACAGGCAGAATAGACAAAATCTTCAAATTCGGAAAGTGACATATTTGCTTCCTGAGCATTGGCTTGAGTGGGAAACATGGTTCCACACCAACGCATTTTGCCCGAAGCCAGTCTTGCCGAATACAACTTCTGCAATTCCTGTCGTCCTCGGCTGAACATCTGAATTCTGGAAGGATTAATATTGGAAAGTGAACGGGTGTTTTCATTTCCCATCAAAGTAAGAAAAGCATCGAAAGTTTTAACAGCTGTAATATCGAATTCATGAGTAAATTTCAGCTGATCATCATCTGCTTCTTTCAAAAGAAGTTCCGTGATATCTCCCCAACCGATGCGAAGCTTGGGATGAGCTCCAGCTTCCAAAGCATATTTATAACAAGCTTTTGCCAAAGGCAGGGAAGTGATGTCGGCATTTATCATCAAAGTTTCATTCTTCTGCATAGCTAACGAATAATTTATCAAAACTTCGGCATGTTTCAAAATACGATGATCCATATTTCCACCCCTGAGTTTTTTTTATTATGAAAAGAGATTAAAATACCTGATTCTGGCAAGAACAAAATTCCACGGTGAACAGCAAAGCTCGCTTAAAGGTAGATTGGTAACAAATATATTGACATGATTAATTTGGATTTGTGGATAGAAACTATAAAATATTTAAAGGATTATTTGTGAATAATTGTTACAAAAGATTAGGAATATAATTTGAATAATGAATAAAAAGAAATCCAATAATAAGCAAGTCCAGTTATTTTTTACTCGCTTAAGTCATCTAATCCGAATATTATTGAATCTCATAGTGTTCTTCATCGTGGTTGTTTTTATGTTGAAAATAGTCAAATTACAACCGATATGGGAACATAATTTTACTCTAATTATCAGCTTAATGATTATAATTTATTGGATTGGTAAATATTTTTCCGCACCCAGAGTTTTTAATATTTTAAATACTATTCCAGATATCATATTTATTTTAGTCGGGATATTCGTTATCAATTCCGAACAGATATTTCAGTTTTATCTATTGGGAAGGCAAACTTATATTTTAATTAAAAGAGAAACAGTTCCGCAAACCGGCGGAAAATTTTTGGAAAAACTTTCGGATAATCCGCCGATCTTAGTTCTCTACAGTTTTATTCTGGCTATTTTTATTGGAAGTCTTTTACTGATGCTGCCTGCCGCCACAGTAAATGGTGAAGAAACAACTTTGCTGGGAGCACTTTTCACCTCTACATCTGCCACTTGTGTTACCGGTTTGATTGTTTATGATACAGGAACCCATTTTACTATCTTCGGGCAAATAATAATTCTCATGCTGATCCAGATTGGTGGCTTGGGAATCATGACCATTTCAAGTGCCTTTGCCATTCTGCTGGGGCAGAATCTCACTTTGAAAAGTGAGAATATGATTCAAAACGTGGTAGGTGAATCTAACAAACTTGATATGCTCAGCTTGATCCGCAATATTGTACTGGTTACTTTTATGTTTGAATTGATCGGTGTTATGATTTTATATCTTTCATTTCAAAATGAAGTATACAGTACAGGAAAAGCAATTTATCATGCTGTCTTTCATTCAATTTCTGCTTTTTGTAATGCTGGTTTCAGTTTATATTCAGATAGCTTCATGGCTTACAAATCAAATTTGAATGTTAATTTTGTCATCACGGGATTGATCATTTTTGGTGGGATAGGCTTTCCTGTGTTAGTTGATATAAAAAAAAGTCTATTTAATAAATTTCGGGTATCAAGATTATCCCTGCATTCTAAAATAGTATTAACCAGTACTGTGATTCTTATTTTGATAGGAACAATCGCTTTCTTTATTTCAGAATATAATAATGAAATGGAAAGGATGAATCTTAAGGATAGAATGTTAACCTCCTATTTTCAGTCTGTTACTACCAGAACAGCCGGTTTCAATACCATAGATAATGCAAATATCAGTAAAGGCTCGGTTTTTATTTCAGCCATTTTAATGTTCATCGGTGCTTCGCCGGGCTCTACAGGCGGTGGTATCAAGACTACAGCTTTAGTTATCATCTTGGTAGCAGTGCTTTCTTTGTTTCGAGGGCATCAGGATGTAAATGTCTTTAAACGCAAAGTCTCCATTGATATCATAAAACGTGTTATGGCATTGATAGCACTTTCGGTAGGATTGCTGTCGATTATGATCTATTTATTACTGCTAATTGAACCATTTGGCTTCGAACAGATATTATTCGAAGCGTTTTCTGCTTATGGCACAGTGGGGTTATCGATGGGAATAACAGCTTCTCTTTCCAGTTTGGGAAAAATAATTATTATCCTTCTGATGTATTTTGGCAGGGTAGGATTGCTTACTCTAATTTTTGCTTTATCGAAGAATATTGATAAAACACACTTTAGTTATACTGAAGAAAAGATAATAATTGGCTAGAAGTTAAAGTGGAGAAACCATGAAATTAGTTAAAATCCATTTGAGTAACCGAAGACCGGAAATATCATTATTTTTAGGATATCTGTCCTATGTAATTTTTGGTTATATATTTCTGTCATTTGCATTTTGCAGAAATATTAATATTCCGGGAATAGACACATTATTTACAGTAGTTTCTGCAATCTCTACTACAGGATTGAGCACTGTGAATATAGGAGCAGATTATAACTTCTGGGGTCAACTGGGAATTCTTATTTTAATACAACTCGGTGGTATCGGATATATGACTTTCGGATCATTTATTGTATTATCTGTTAAGAGAAGATTGTCACAAAATAGAAAGTCCATTCACGCAACAGCCTTTAGTTTACCAAAAGATTTCAGTATAAAGAAATTCATTTCCAGCATTGTTATCTACACTTTTATCATTGAACTGATAGGAGTTTATTTTTTATATACTGCCTTCCAATATGACGATAGAGCTAATGTACTTTGGAGTTCAGTATTTCATAGCATCTCGGCTTTTTGTACTGCTGGTTTCAGTCTTTATCCAAACAGTTTTGAATCGTATGCAAATACTCCATATCTGAATATTGTAATATTTTGTTTAAGTTTTCTTGGAGCTATCGGTTATATTGTCATGGTAGATGTATGGCTGGTTTTAAAAGGAAAAAAGAGTTCTATTACCTTTACCAGTAAAATAATTTTGAGTACTTCCATCATTTTACTCATATTTGGAACTTTTTCGATATTCTTTGATTTTCTACTACACTCTAAAACTGTTTTAAATCAATCAAACACATTTCTCCAGTCTTTTTTCCAAACGATGACCTCATTAACCACGGTTGGTTTCAACACCATTCCAATAAACGAACTTCGCTCATCATCATTATTTATAATTTCTTTATTGATGATAATCGGTGCATCTCCATCCGGTACAGGTGGAGGTATCAAATCCACAACGGTAAGTGCTTTATTTGGGATATTGGGAAGTTTATTTTCAAAAAATAAAGAATATATCAAATACAATAATAAACGAGATTTCCTGAAAAAAGAAAAGAAAAATTCTAATGCTTTTCTTAGAATGTTTTTAACTTCCAAACAGGAAAAGATAAAAGAAGAAACCAAAAATGATAATGATAAATTTGATTCTATTTTCGGAGAAGTATTTAAAATAAAACTAATGAATCGGACAATCCCTTATGATAGAGTTTTGCATGCTGTTGCATCGTTCATCTTTTATGTGATAATTCTCAGTATCGGATTTCTTTTATTATTGCTAACGGAAAGCTTTAGCTTTGAAGAACTTTTCTTTGAGTCTGCTTCCGCTCTGGGAACAGTTGGCTTAAGTATGGGCATTACCGGCGGTTTAACCGGGATTGGAAAATTCATCACAATCATTTTGATGTTTATTGGCCGTATCGGACCGATTACTTTTGGAATTGTACTATTCAATCGAGATTTCAACAAATCAAAAGAATATGAAGATATCGTAATTTAGATGGGATCATTTTGAAATAAAAAAATCACCGTTTTACCTCAAGCCTGTGTATTGAGGTAAATCCGATATCTTTCTGCCTGAGATTCTTCCTGAGAAAAACTGAAAGGAACTATCTGTATTATAACCATTGCGAAGGTCTGTAGCCATTCGCAAGGTTTCTACTTGTGGTCTGTTGCGATGAAATTACCAGCCGCCGGAAGCACCACCTCCACCGAAGCCGCCTCCGCCACCTGAAAAACCGCCAAATCCACCGCCACCGCTGCGTCCGCGACCTCCACCCAGTACGCTTCCCAGGAAAAGCGCTGTGAATAATCCGCCGCGACGTCTGCGACCGAAACCACCAAAGAAGATCATGAATAGAAAAATAAGCAGTCCAAAGGGAATCTGAGCACGTCCGTTTTCTTCTTTTTCAGATTGAGCTATCTGCTGATCGGTGATCTTCAGTTCATCGGTCAAAACACCAGTAATTGCCTGAACACCGGCTGCAACGCCGTTATAAAATTCTCCTTTTTTGAAGTAAGGTGTAATGTAATTTCGAATTATATATCCGCTTTTAGCATCGGTGAGATAACCTTCCAAACCGTAGCCAACTTCGATGCGCAGCTTCTTTTCCTGGATGGCAACCAACAATATTACACCGTTATCCTCACCTGGCTGTCCGATCTTCCATTCATCAGCAACTTTAATGGAATAACTTTCCAGATTTTCACCTTCCAAAGATTTGATAGTAAGAACAGCAATCTGAATAGATGATCTATTTTCAAACTGAGTCAGATAACTTTCCAGGTTACGTTCTTCCTGACTGTTCAAGATGCCGGCATAATCATTAATTCTACCTTTCAAGGATGGAACCTTAAGAGCAGTCAACTGAGAAATAACGAGGATCAAGATTAATAAAGATATGATTTTTTTCATGATTTCAGCTCCTCGATATCGTTGGCAAGCTCGTTCTTATCATCTGCTTTTATGGGGAAGTGTTCAGTTAATATTTGTCCGCAATCCAAGATTGATTTCACCAGATTATCTGTGAAATTACCACTTTTTATACCATTAATAATATGATCGACAATATTTTGCCATCTGCTTTGCTCGATCTTTGCATTAATTCCACTATCAGCCAGCAGCACAACTCTGCGTTCCAGAAGCGAGATGAAAATGAGGATGCCGGTACGATCTCGTGTGTAGGAAATTCCTGATTCCATGAAGTGCAGAAGTGCTCTTTCATAAACTTTTTTGTGTAGTTTTTTATTGGGAACAATAAGGCGATCGATGGATGAAATATTTGCCAGGAAATAGAAAATAGTTCCTGCTACAAAAGTGGAAAAACCGTAAAAAGCGACCAGATGTGCGCTGGAATAATCCCAGAACATGCTCTGCAGCCAGGCTTTGATTTGCGGCACAAAAAGCAGCATCACCACGAAATAGACAAATCCGGTGATAACAGCAAAGATCAGTTCGTAAATGGCATAATCATAGCTTTCCCTGATGAATGCTGTGGCAATTTCACCGGAAGTTGTACTTTCTGCTTTCTTCACTGCTTCCGAAATTTTTTGTTTATCTTTTTCATTCAATTTGAATTTTGGCATATGCTCTCCATTATTTTTTTAGCAACTAACAAACACGATTAAATTTCGTCATTTCACGATTAAACTTCATAACAAGTTTTAGCTCCCCTTTGAAAGGTGAGACACAGAGGGGTTTTTTGAATGAATGATAAGAAAAGATCATTAACTTAACCCTCTTTAATTCCCCCTTCTAAAGGTGGACTATTTTTTTGACATATTTAGAACTCTACTTTGGGAGCTACTTCGGTACCTTCTACAGCTTCGAAATATGGTTTCTGGCTGAAACCGAACATGTTTGCCAGGAAAGCACGAGGGAATTGTTTGATATAGATGTTATAAGATTTAGCCGTTTCATTGAAGCGTTTGCGTTCCACAGCAATGCGGTTTTCGGTGCCTTCCAGTTGATCCTGCAGAGTCAGGAAATTCTGATTTGCTTTCAATTCGGGATAGTTTTCCTGCACGACCATAAGTCTTTGTAAAGCTCCGCTGAGAGTAGCTTGAGCCTGCTGATATTTTTCGAACATGGCCGGATCATTTAAGACTTCTTCACCAATATTTACCATTCCACCCAGTTTGGCGCGAGCTTCGGTAACAGCCTGAAATGTTTCCTTCTCGTGTGAGGCGTAACCTTTCACAGTTTCCACCAGATTCGGGATCAGGTCGTAGCGGCGTTGATACTGATTTTCCACCTGGCTCCACTTTTCTTTTACACTTTCATCCATCGTTACCATGTTGTTGTAGGAACGCACTCCCCAGCTGTAAATTGAAATGGCAATGATGATAAAAATAGCTGCGACAATCAGGCAACCCATCAAAAATTTGTTTTTCATTTATCCTCCAGATTTATATTTTTTAATGATCTGGATTGAGTTTTAAAGTATGAAATTTGGTGTCAAGTTGTATGTGGATAGATGCATGCCCCGAAAAATTTGGAAGGTATAAATCTAATCTATTGTAATAAATGAAATTGTTGCTATTTTACCCATCCAAAACCTTATCCAGCAAAGCTCACGAATTCATTCGTGGGAATCTTGATACTTACTGGAAAATAAATATTTTTCGGAGGATGCGTGGTATGTGGATAGATTATTTTTTTGACATTAGATTTTTTTATTAACCTTGCGAAGGTCGAACAAGCAAGATGTTCCAAAACCTTCGCAAGGAATTTACATTTTACGCCGAGATTATTCCATAGAACAACGTAGTAAGAAACGTCAGAAAGACGGCTCAATAGATCTGTATTTTTTTAAATCTCCTTTATCCAGTTAACCAGGACTTTGGCAGCAAAGATTGCCATTAGCTGTCCAGGCTGACCAGTAAATCTCATCTCCCTTAGGTGATATAGCAATTTGGCAATGCTCTGCCCAGGTAGAATCTGAAACTATTCCGGGTGCAAATACTTCAGGAGTTAAACCGGGCGGTTTTAAACCAAAATACTGCTCTTCAACTGGAACAAAATTCTTTTCCATTTGATTGCAGCTGAATATACTTAATCCTATAAATATTGTACTTAGTATTTTTATCATACTCAACATCATTCACATTTTAAAGACAAAACAGGATTTCTTCTGGCTGCATTATAGGTTAGGAAACTCACAGTAACCAGAGCAATGAGAAGTGCAATTAAGCCCGACAAGGCAAAAATCCACCAACTTAGTTCTACCTTATAAGCAAAACTGTTTAACCATTTGCTCATTACATAATAGGCAATTGGGATAGCTATTACAAAGGTTCCGACTATCAATTTTACAAAATCAAAATTTAGCAATCGAATCAGTTCTAAAATTGAAGCTCCATTAACTTTGCGGATAGCAATTTCTTTGGTTCTTCGCACCAGCATAAAGGAGGTCATTCCAAGCAAACCAAAACAAGCTAGAAGGATTGCCATAAAGGCAAACAACCCCATAAGCTGAAAGGTTTTGTTATCTTTTTGATAGCGGGATTCTAATATTTGATCAAGGAATTCAAAGTTGATCACCTGTTCAGGATAGATGCTTTGGGTAATCTCAGTAACAGCCTTAGTAGAACCAAAGATATCCGATGATTTAAGCTTAACAATAATATGATAAGCTTCGGAGTAATCGATTACATAAACTACCGGTTTGACTTTATTTTGTAGTGGTTCGAAGTTAATGTCATCTATAATACCTACCACTTTTCGAGTCGAAGGTGGCCAGTTACATCGGATACTATGCCCAATAGGATTGTCTTTTAATCCAAGTAAAGAAACAGCTGCTTTATTTAGAATAATAGCTTCATTTGTATCCGTTTTAAAATCCTCAGAAAATAAGCGACCCTGTAATGGTTTGATCCCTAAAGTTCTAAAATAATCGAAGTTTACATGTACATATGCAATTGCAATACCCTCTGTTTGCCCTTCGGGCAGCACTGCCCCATAATTATTCAAAGAGCCTGATGGTATGCGATTGGCAGTAGATACATTTTCAACAAAGCTCTGCTTAATAAGAGCCTGTTTTAACGTATTATACTTTGCCTCATCACCAAAATCAAATATGGAAGTAATTACAGCTTCTTTTTCAAAACCAAGCTCCTTGTTCTGAAGAAAACTTATCTGCCTTAGCATGATTGCAGCACAGGCAATCAGAGCTATCACAATAGTAAACTGCGCACCCAATAAGATCTTCTTCATTTTAAAGCCTGATCTTCCCTGACTCTTGGCTGATTTAATAACACTACTGGGATTATGAGAGGATAAGACAAGGGCAGGATATAAGCCGGTCAGGATTCCTAATACAATTATACTACCCAAAAAGCTTAGTATCATGCTGGGATTTAGCAAGTCAGTAAAAGATAGAATTTTACCGGAGATTTCATTAAATATTGGCAAACTAAGCTCTACAATGATTAAGGCAATCGCGGACGAAATAAGGAACACGATCATTGACTCCACTATATATTGCTCTGCTATTTGCTTGTGGCTAGCACCAAAGCTTTTACGAATTCCCATTTCCAGAACTCGAGTTGTAGCATTGGCAATAAAGAGATTAACAAAATTAAAACATGCTATCAGCAATATCAGTAAACCAATTGCAGAAAATATCAGCACATAAGTAATACTGTTTTGTGGCTGAATATCTCCTAAAAAGTGGGAAGAATAAAGATGTATATTCTTCAGGTTTTGAAGCGTAAATTTTACAGGATCATCATCAGAATTACTAACTTCTTTCATAAGAGTTGAAATTTTAGCTTCTAAATCTGGTTTTGAAAACTGGTCATGCATTTCAAAATAAAGCAAAAAATTCCACCAACCCCAACTATCCATCCAGTCATTACCGAACATTTTGTCCCCATCAGCAAGGGTTAAGAAAATATCAAAAGTAAAATGCGAATTTTGAGGAATGTTCTTTATAACGCCAACAACAGTATAAACGTATTCACTTTTTACTATAAACTTTTTCCCAATAGCATTTTCGTCCCCAAAATATTTTTGGGCAATTTTTTCGTTAATGACTGCTGTACCAGGTTCTTTTAATGAATTTTGAACATTACCTTCAATAGCTTCAAAGGAGAAGATATCAAAAAATTCAGCATCAGTCCAAGCTACGAGATCTTCCTTGAACTTCTGATCATTTAACTGTACAAGGATATCATCTCTGGGAAGAATTCTCGCATACTGTTTAATTTCGGGTAGATTATCTGCCAGCAGTTTGCCTGCCCCCGGAGCTTGATAAGGATGTTCTTCCTGGCACAATCGGTAAATAGTATCTGCCTTTTCGTGATATCTATCATAGCTTAGTTCCTGTATTACGTATAGGAAAAGTAAAATACTTACTGCGATACCAATAGCTAAACTGGAAATACTTATCAACGAATATGCCTTGTGCTTCTTGAGGGTTTTAATGATTATTTTAAGATAATTTTTAAACATTGTTTACTCCTTTATGTTTTGTTAACATTTTACCGCCAGAAAGATCATTTACTTTTGATAATAATGCTTTGCATTGATTCTTCCAGAATTGTAACATCCGGCAGGCTGGCTTTCAATTTCTCTATCGTCTGTAAAACCTCATCTTCTCCATCTTTGTTAAAGCTTGAGAAATGCCCCAATATAATGTGTTTTGGCTTTAGATGCTTCTTTAGTATTTCTATTCCAGGAGCATCTTCTCCCCATAAAAAACCACGATTAATAATTGCTAGATCAATGGTTGAATTTTTTATTCCTGATAAATCATATTCCTTCTCTCCACTCACAAGAGTTCCTTCCCAGGCGCGTCCACAGGCATCGCCACCGATAAATATATTCATTCCTTCAAGATTAAACAGGTAGCCAAGATTTTCGCTTGTTCCGTTGCCATCAGCATGTCTTAATCTGAAAACTTTTACATCTATTCCGCTGGCTTTTGTGCTAATAGATTTATATAGATCAGGCATTATTTCTTTTACCCGGCTTGTATCTGCTTTGTCTGCCAAAGCTATTTTCAATCTTTCTGATGTTTTGCTGTTGCAGATAACATTTAATTTATCACTGTTTGACATATATTCGGCAACCATCTCAGGTGAGAAATGATCACCGTGATCATGTGTAATGAGCATAATATCCGCAGAGTGAAAGGGTTCTTCCTGTTTGTTCAATTTATTAACAATTTGTTTTGAAGGTGTTAAATATGAATTAAAACCTTGTTCAAAAAGAGCATCAACTAAAACCGTTTTATCGGCAGATGAGATCATATAACCCATATTGGCTATATAGGTAACTTTGATTTCTGCTTTTCCTTCTCCGTCAAATTTGACGACTCTTTCTTTTGATAATTTGCCGCCTTTACTTTTAAGGTAGTCTAAAATATCTTTGTGTCCCCAATCTTGCGCAATGCTAGTTGCTGTTCTGCCAGTATTATCAATTGCATTGATATCAGTATCTTCATCTATCAATAATTTTGTTAACTTTTTATTATTATGCATGATAGAATAATGCAGTGCTGTTTTACTTAAACTATCAACCACATTAATATCAGCACCTTTTTCTACTAATTTTTTGGCACTTACAAAATCACCTCCAATTACTGCATTATGCAGGAAACTTCTTGCTATTTCATCTTTGTCGTCAAAATCAGTGCATTTACTTATTAATGCTTTTGAGATATTTATTTGACCATTTGCTAAAGAAATATGCAACAATTTGTTTATCTCCTGCTTATCTTCAGGAAATTCAGCTCCTTTAGCTAAAATCAAATCTGCTATTTCTTTATTATTACTTTCTATTGCAGTTACCAGAGCAGTTTTATCATTGTCATCAACTAGGTTTAAATCAACTCCGGCATTTATTAGATACTCACTGATTTCATTTGAATTGCTTCTCACAGCTATATGTAAAGCTGTTTCCTTCCTATCATTCTGGGCATTAATATTTGCGCCGTTTTTTACCAACTTTTTGATAAGAGATAAATCTCGATGCCTGAGAGACATATTCAAAGCATCAATTTTTGTGGCAGGATTTTGATAATTAACATCAGCATTATTTTTCAGCAATAAATCAACTATATCCATATTTTTGTAATATACTGCAAATATAAGTGGAGTGTATCCAGAATTTGTCGAATCAACTATATTAGGATTTTGTTTAACTAGATCTTTTACTTCTTCAATATTTCCATCTCTAATTAAAGTAAATATGGTCCGTGTTTGCTGTATCTCTTCTACATCTTCAAATATAAATTCAATTCCCCTGTAGACATCAGTATATGGAACATGTCCTTCGCCTTTTAATTCTTCCATTTTCCATTTAAGACCTTTTGGGGCACTGTTTTCCAAAAGTTTTCGTAGTGAAGGCATGGTAGTCATCACAGAACTAAAATCATTTTCACCATAAACAATATATACGTTTTTATTAAGAGTCTCTATTGCCTTAAATAATTCAGTGGTTTGATTTAAGACATAGTTATTTTCATAACCCAGCATAGGACTACTTAATATATATGATGAAAACAGGTCAGGATCAGTATTTAGAATGTAGGTTGCAAGCATTCCGGTATTAGAAAACCCAACTACAATTCTCTGAGAATCTGTTTTATATTCTTTCTCTATATAAGGAATTACTTCTTTTTTTATTGATTCAATGAATTTTTTGCCCTCAGCTTTATTGCCAGGCTCTCTGGTTACTTTAAAAGGAAAAACATCGCCTCTACTGCCATCATCACAAATTCCGACAATAATTAGTTCGGGAATTCCATTACTACCACCCAAATCTCTGGCAGCAGAATATACACGTTCAAAAGAGTATTGAGGATAAAGTACATAAAGCACAGGATATGTTTTTGACTCATCATACTCCTCGGGTAAACTGATCATTAACTCTCTTTCATTACCATAAATTTCAGAATCAAAGGATATTCTTTTTCCTATCGATATATCCTCGTTTGTTTGAGCTTGTAATTGTGCAAAGCTAAAATAGAATAATCCTACCAATACTAATAATAGTGTTTTTTTCATCTTAATACCTTTCCTTTATTTGTTTTATATTCCATAAATATTTCAGGGGCAGCCCGGCTAATCCTCTTTATTGTAGATCACCGGCATTTGACCTTGCCACTTCTTCCATAAATCTGGTTCCATCAGAAGTCTGGCCATGAAGTTACCCACATTTATTCTACTTGTTCTACCTGGATTGAACAGAGCGCTCCTTATGGGTGAACGGTATATCTGATAATCTGTTATGACATCTTCATTTATTAAAGTGTCTGGTCGAATAGCAACCCATTCAATGAAATTATTTTTCTGTCCGATTTTCAACCTTAAATAATCTGCTGCAGCTTCATTATCACTGTGGGGAGGAAGAAACAGATGAATCAAACCTAACACGATTTTTTGCACCAGGGACACAGGCTCAGCAAGATCTTTGTTCCGCACAGCAGTAGTATTCATCAAAGCAAATTTAACTGGTTTTTGGGGAGAACCGGTTTTGATAGCTTCACATAATAATCTAACCGAGTCGGTCACCAGTTTTCTGGGATTGCCGAACATTCCCTTAAAAGTAAGATTATGTCCCAGGCAGGAAGCAACGGAGTCACAATCAACCAGCAATTTCTGCAACTTATCCCTGCTAAGCTCAGAGATAGAAGCTATTATAATAGTTATATTATCATTGTTTTGCCAATCATCAGGTATATTAGCTGAATTACGGACAATAGCTTTAACCTTTTGTCCCATATTCAACAACTGCTCTACTAACTGTTTTCCTGTAGCACCACTGGCACCTACCACTAATGTTTTCATGCTCACACTTATATTCCTTCAATATTTTCAAGATTTTCAGATTTTCTTAACTTTCTAATTATATCTGTTGATACCCAGAAGAAATCCTGTCCGGGAGTGTGACGCATAAAGAACAAATACTTTCCGTCGGGAGAAACTGTAGGAAATCGTTCTCTTAATTCTGTATTAATCTCTGGTCCCATATTGATTGGGTATCCCCAGTCATCTTCCTCAGTTTTAAAACTCAAATATAAATCTACATCACCAAAGCCGTTTTCATGGATTGCTGCAAAAATTACATATTTTTCTTTTGGAGACATATAGAAATTCCACACTGGGCGAAAATCTTTATGTATGATAATGCTATCAATTAAAGTAAAACTGTTATTATAATAACGAAATTTTGAAATTTTACCGAAAAGGTTCTTATAAACAAATCCTTTTTTCGTGAATATCGGGCTGTAATCCTGATCTTCTGAATTGTAAGGTTTTCCCGCATCTATTGGTTCATCGCTCCACTTTCCATCAGTCTTTTCTACATAGTAGGTATTCATGTCAGATGAAACCCAGGGACTCTTTACTTGATAGAAAAATAGTCTTTTTCCATCTGGAGAAAAAACCGGTCCGCCATTTAATCCATGCAGGTTATTTTTGATGAATTCGGCGATTTTGGGTTTGGTCCATGATCCATTTTCAAATTTTGAATAAAATATTTGTTCTGTGTTCTTTGAACCATCTTCGGATTTATACTCTACTGTCCATGCCGACCAGAAGATCTCATCACCTTGTGGAGAAACGGCAAGCTGGCAATGTTCTGCCCAGGTGGAATCAGAAACAATTCCAGGTGCAAATACTTCAGGAATTTCTCCTGGGGGAGTTAGTCCAAAATATGCATCTTTTGTTTCTAAGAAATTCTCTTTAGTTTGTTTACAGCTACAAAAGAATAAGCCAATTAATACTATAAATAGTGTTCTTTTCATTTCTTGTTTCTCCTTAATAATTTTATTTTTCTAAATCAATTTTCGGAGAAACAAACATGTTGGTACACTTGACTTAATTTGAAAGAAGCATTTTGTATGCCAAATGCGTTTTTGTTATATTTTTCAGCGAGTTAGGACTTTTCAAGGTGTAACTAACAACAAATTGTTCTTCACAATCGATCAGTTCAGTGTTCGAATGTGAACACAGAAGTAGGAAATTTTAAAGTAAATTGAAAGATTATAACTTTCCCAGAATATGATATAAAACTTACTTAAAGCAGATAAAAAAAATCCCACACATTTCTGCATGGGAACATATTTGTTATAGCTCACGGATGATCGCGGATAACACAGATCGTAATAAAAGATATTTCGATTAACACTCCTGTAACACTGCAATGAATACTATTGCGAATTTCAGAATATTCAAGTCTTTTTATTATCCGTGTTTTCAGTGTGCATCTGTGAGCTTCTTTCAGCTATCAATTCTCCTTTATCCAGTTAACCAGACCTTTGGCAGCGAAGATCGCCATTAACTCTTTTGGTAGTGGAGCAAATTTGAACTCTTTATCGTTGATCTTCACAAAACCATTTTCCAAACTCACATCCACTTTATCGCCTTGTTTGTAGGCATCCACAACTTCCGGCAATACAATGATGGGCAGTCCCTGATTTACAGAAGAACGATAGAAGATACGATTCACAGATTTCACAATGACTGCTTTCACGCCGGCATGAGCCAGACCAACAGCAGGATGTTCACGTGAACTTCCGCAACCGAAATTTTCACCTGCGATCACAACATCACCTGGCTGTACATTTTTGGGGAAGTTGGCATCAAAATCTACAAAGAGATGCGGCATGATTGCTTCCGGATCGGATGAAAGAACCTGGTAGGTAAGGTTTCCGGCAAACATCTGATCTGTATTCAAATTATCCACATCGGCGTAATTCCAGGTAGCTTCTGCTCTTCTATCGTCATCCGGCTGGATATCAACAGTTGAGCTTTGAGCTTTTGGATAGGGATATTTATCTGTAAAAGTTTTACCACGAGGATCGGTGATCTCTCCGGCGATTGCACTGTATGCCACACAGGCAGGAGAAGCCAGGAAAATCTGAGCTTCTTTGTTTCCCATGCGGCCTTTAAAATTACGATTGGCTGTGGAAATAACAGTGTAACCATCAGCCGGAATTCCCTGACCAGTTCCCAGACACGGTCCGCAGGAAACAGCCAGCACACTGGCACCTGCCTTCATGAGTTTGGTGATCAAACCTTCCTCGATCATCTGCAGATAGATTTCTTTGGAAGCAGGAATAACAAGAAGTTGGAAATCATCAGCTATTTTCTTTCCATCCAGAATTTCAGCAGCAATGTGAATATCTTCCAACCTGCCGTTCGTACAGGTTCCAATCAATCCTTGATTGAGTTTTCTTCCCTGCACTTCGGAAACAGCTTTCACGTTATCCACATGATGTGGAGCTGCTACTAATGGGAATATTTCGTTCAGATTGATCTCAATTTCTCTCTGGTATTTTGCATCTTTATCAGACCAGATGCCGTTTGTAATTTTTTCCCCAATAAATTCTTCCAGAACTTCATCAGGTGGAAAAACTGCATTTTTGGCTCCCATTTCCGAAGCCAGGTTCGTTAGAGTCATTCTTTCAGAAATGGAAAGTGTTTTCACACCTTCACCGTGAAATTCAATGCTCATGTAATTAGCTCCGGCAGAACCGATCATGCCGATGATCCAGAGCGAAATATCTTTGGCATAAACTCCTGGCTGGAGTTTGCCATTCAAAGTGATTTTAAGCGATTCCGGAACTCGGAACCAGGTTTCACCACGTTTCCAGATCCCGGCAGATTCCGTTCTATCGATTCCAGCAGCCAGTGCATTGAAAGCTCCTGCAGTACAGGTGTGGCTGTCACTTCCCACGATGATCATACCCGGCTTGGCATGATAACTCATCACCTGATGGCAGATGCCATCGCCAACGTCATGGAATTTCTTGATGCCCTGATCTTTTACAAAATCACGAATTGTCTGATACTGATTAGCTAATTTGGCATTTGTTGGCGGAGCGTTATGGTCCAATACAACCAGAAGCTGATCGGGATCGGCTACTTTTTCGCCGCCCATTTTTTTGAATGTGTTCTTGATGCTGGCAGTGTTATCGTGGGTGAGAACGATGTTCGGTTTGCGAAACACGATCGCACCAGTCTCTGCGCCCAGTATTTTTTCTACAAAAGTTTTTCCCATCATTTCCTCCTTACAGGAATGTGAAATTTGAAATGATAAATTTGAAATTGTTCATTTTGAAGCTTCCTTGATTGTTTTGGTAATCGCTCCAATTATTTTGCGAATCTCCATACGGTTAGTTAAAAGTTCGTCTGATTTCGATTGTGGAATTATATTTGAATTTCGAAGTAATCTTAACCAGTAATTTGTTTCAAGCGCCTCCTTGTATGCAATACAAAGTTTGGCGTAAAAGTCTTTCCTGCTTTGTCCGCCAACAGCTTCCTCTACATTTGCACCAATACTGGTTCCACATCTTAAAAGTTGCCTTAACAAATCCCGAAATTTATATTCCTCATAAAATTCTTTGTAGATACCAATTATCTTTAAAGAAAACGAATAACTTTTTTCCAGAATTACATTAGATTTCTCCATGACATTCTTCCTTTAATTTCAAATTCTCAATTTCACATTTCAAATTTCTAACTACACATTTCAAATTATTTCAAAAGCCCGTCTTTCTTATAAATTTCCATCTGAACATCGAAAAACGGATTGATCTTGATGGTTTTTCCATTTTCCAGGTTGGTTACTTGTCCGCTTTCAAAATCTACTTTGATCTTATCACGCTGCTTCAGTTCCAGTTCGGAAATATCTTTATAAGTAAGGATCGGGAAACCTGCATTGATGGCATTTCTTTCATAAATTGCACCAAAAGATTCGGCGATGATTGCCTGAACTCCCAGAGCTTTGAAACAATCTACTGCTTGTTGACGGGAACTTCCTGCTCCGAAGTTTTTATTCGTGATGATAATGTCACCCGCTTCTGCTTTCTTGGCAAAATCTTCCCAGCCTTCCAGATTATCAAAAGCATATTGTCCCATTTCATTGATGTCAGTAATGGTCAGGTAGCGGTTGTGGAAGATCATGTCGGTGTCGATGTCGTCCTGCTCAACGATCCAGACTTTGCCTTCGATAACAGAAGGTTTTTCTCCTACTTTTTCCTTCTTCAGTTCAGCAGCTTCGAATCCACCTTTAACGGAAAATTCAGCAGGTTTATCAGGAATATCATCGGGAGTTGTGATGTAACCAGCCACAGCCGAAGCAGCAACCTCAGCCGGTGAACCCAGGTAAACTTTTCCTTTGCCCTGTTTGCCGGCAAAGTTACGATTTCCTGTGCTTACTGTAACTTCTCCCGGGCCATTCTGTCCTACTTGTCCGGCAGCACATCCGGCACAACCGGCATTACTTACCAAGGCTCCGGCATCTTTGAAAATCTTAATGATGCCTTCCTGCAAAAGTCTCTGCCAAATCTCATCGGTGGCAGGAACGATTTTCAGAACTACACCGGGAGCTACTTTGCGTCCTTTCAGGATTTCGGACACCAGTTTCATGTCCTCATAACGTCCGTTCGTACAACTTCCAATGAATGCCGAATCGATCTTGGTGCCTTTCAGTTCGCTGATGTCGATAGTATCATCGGGATGACCGGGACGAGACATCATAGGCACGAATTTTGCCAGATCAAGCTCGAATTCCTGATCGTAAACAGCATCTGCATCTGCCAGCACTTTTTCGATCTTTTTACCGGAACGTTCTTCGGCAAATTTGATAACTTCATCATTTGGCGGGAAAAGAACGATAATAGCTCCCATCTCGGTAGCCATGGAAGAAATCGTGATCCTTTCATCCAAAGTAAGTTTATCAACTTCATCACCGTAAACCTCAACGGAATAGCCCAGAAGTTTGTTTGCCCCGAATTTATTGAGTAAATTCAAAACTATATCCTTGGCGTAAATGTTCGCTGGACGTTTTCCTTTCAAGGTCAATTTAACTGATTTAGGAACTTTGAACCAGCTTTTACCGTTTGCCCAGGCAGCTGCAATATCGCGATCTCCCATTCCCTGGCCAAAAGCCCCGATCGCTCCCAGAATATTAGCGTGAGAATCAGTAGAAACAACGGTACAGCCCGGATAAGCCAGCCCTTTTTCGATGACCAGATGCGTGCCGATTCCAGCATCGATGTCATAGACCTTGATGCCCTTTTCCCGCGCATAAAGCCGGCAATATTGCTGATTGGCAGCATATTTTTGATCGCTTCCCGTCGGATTGCAATCGAAGGTGAAAAATGTTTTGTCAACATCATCGACTTCCAGCCCATTATTCACCAGATTTTTTACTACATTTGCACCACCAAAATCTCGGGCAGCGCGCACATCGATCTCAATATCGATTATTTCTCCAGGTTTCACAACGTCTTTATCGCTGTGATTTGCCAGGATTTTTTCTATAAGTGTGAGTCCCATTTATTGCTCCTTGATTCTTTGTCACCCCTTGGTCGGGGGAATCAAAAGGGGGTATTTATCATTGATCTCGCCAAACCCCTCTTTGTCTCCCCTTACGAAGGGGAGTTTGCACATCAATTACTTTATGATATCTTACAAAAACCAGCATGCAAGAAACATCCAGCCTTCGCTAAACCTCGGCTTGGCAGGCAGAATGACGCATAGTTTACATTTTCAATCTTTCTTTGAACGGCAGAAATGTCATAAAATCGGCATGATGAACCAGATATGCTTCAGTAGTTCTTTTCACCATATTTCCTTCCCCGGCATGAGTAGCAATGATGTGACAGACTTCGGGTGGACAGCCAAATTCTTCTGCCAATGAAACTCCACTGAAAGGATGGCGCAGATATTTTCCATAAGTTCCCTGAATAGCTTTTCCATCTTCATCCAACACGTATTCCAGAAGTTTGCCCACATCTGCCAGAATTGCTCCAGCGATGAGCACGTCCATATTTACAGGAAGTTCACCATGATAAAATTCATTGCATTTTTCGCCGGCTGCTTTGGCGATGTGCACCACACTGCGTTTGTGATCCATGAAGGTAACTTTGAGGTCGGGACCGCAAAGCAGGGTAAAGGGAATGTTCTGAAGATCAGTTGCAGTGAGCACACTTCGCTTCAAAGCAGCTTCCCAGGTTCTGGTTACTTTATCTCGAAGATCAGTATCTTTGATCCATTCGATCTCGGGCCATAATTCTAAAATATTCATTTTATTCTCCTAAAAAATAATCGTTCCCAAATCGGAGTTTGGGAACGAGAAATTTGATTTATAACGCTGCGATAATCGCGTCTGTCATTTCGGTAGTGGAAGCAGCACCTTTTTCCAGCACATCAGCTCCACCAGGCAGTTTCAACATATCATAAGCTCGCACTTTTCCTTCTTCCACAACTTTAGCAATTGCTTTGCGGATACGTGCAGCTTTTTCAATTTCTCCGATATGATCGAGCATCATACAGGCACTCATGATCATCGCGATTGGATTAACGATAGATGGATCAAGTTCTTCATACTTTGGAGATGAACCATGAGTAGGTTCAAAGATAGCAACTTCTTTACCAATGTTGGCACTGCAGGCAAATCCAAGACCACCGATAAGTCCGGCAAAGCCGTCGGAAACGATATCACCGAACATATTTCCAGCAATGATCACGCCATATTTTTCAGGATCTTTGGTCAGCCACATCATCTGAGCATCGATATTTGTGTAATTGAACCAGATGCCTTCATATTCTTTTTCCAGTTCACGGCAGATTGCCAGCATCATACCGCTGGTTTCTCGGATCACATTTGGTTTTTCGCAAAGAGTTACTCTTTCATAGCCGAATTTTTTGGCATATTCAAAAGCAGCTTTGCAGATTCTTTCCGAATATTTCTTGGTAAAAATTCTTGTAGAAACAGCAACTTCTTTTCGGGGAGACCAACCGAAATTCTTACTGAATTTAGGATGTGTCATCAGTGCATCATAAACCTGATCCGGCGGATTTGTCCATTCCACACCGCCATACAAACCTTCGGTGTTCTGTCGGAAGACAACCACATTTACTTCCGGTTCTTCGATCGTGTCGTTCGGTCCTTTACGGATAAAATTCAACGGATTTCCTTTGAAAGAAATGCACGGACGCTGACAGATATCCAATGTGAAATGCTGACGCAATCCCACAATAGGGCTATAATAAACATAGCCTTTATCTGCGATGGCTGGATCAAGTTCTTTGGCAGCTTCACTTTTTGGTTTGGAAGTGATAGCTCCAAATAGTGCGATCTTGTGTTTTTCGATAATATCCAATGTTCTCTGTGGAAGGGGATTGCCTTCCTTGCACCAGAATTCCCAGCCGATATCTGCATGCACATAATCGGCTTCAAAACCAACAGCATCCAAGACGCGGATTGCTTCGGGAAGTACAGTTTTGCCAATGCCGTCTCCCGGCATCTTAACGATTGTTCTTTTACTCATCGTTTTCTCTCCTCTATTTTATTTGATTTGTCTTATAACATCGATCACGGTTCCATCAACCCATTTTACTGCAGCTACAACTTTATCTGTGAAATCAGGTTTTTCCTGCTTTCCACAAATTTGTTCAGCTTTATCTTTCAGTTCTTCTATTGTTACGATAGGAAGTGTTGAGTTTTTCATTTTTTCCAAAAGATCTTTACGTTCAGGATTTATAGCAATTCCATGATTTGTGATGATTACATCGATCAATTCTCCAGGACCTACAATAGTAGTTACTTCATCACGAACCACAGGAATGTTGCGTCGTACTAAAGGAAGTGGTAAAATTACATTCTTGGCATGAAGGCAATTTTGCCAGCCACCAATACCGTGTAATAGATAACCATCGGAATGAGTAACAACGTTAGCATTGAAATTTACATCAACTTCAGTAGCACCAAGAATAGAAAGATCCATCATGGAATTAAGATTTCCCTTGGAATGGAAGTTGTAAGCATTGAATACTGGATAACTATTATGGTTAGCATTTTGGGTAATACTGTGAACTGCAGTTAGATCGAAAGCCTGTCCATCCAGAAGATGTTCCATTGTTCCATCTTTGAGCATTGAGACCATGTATTCTGTACTGCCGCCAAAACCGACCTGGATTTTCCAGCCTTTCTTTTTGAATATTTGATGAATAAATTGACCAATTGCCAGAGAAATTCCACCGGCTCCTGCCTGGATGAAACCTCTATCTTTCAAAATGCCTGATTCTAACAAAAACTGTGCGGAAAGTTCGGCAATTTCAAGACGTTCAGGAACTGTTGTTACCTTGGTCGTTCCCGAAACGATTTTTTCTGGAATTCCTATATGATCGACCTCTACTACATAATCGACATAATTTCCTTCTACCTCCATCGGCATGCAGGGAAAATTTTCCAGATGATCTGTGACGATAATTACTTTCTCTGCAAACATAGAATCTGCTTTGGCATAACCAAGAACTCCACAGGCAGAAGGTCCACGCTGACCATTGGCATTACCAAATTTATCGGAAGCTGGTGCTGCCATTACTGCAATATCGATTTTAACTTCTCCATTTTTGAGAGCTTGAACACGCCCGCCATGGGAACGTAGAATTCCAACGCCTTTCATTTTTCCCTGGGAAGTGAATCGACCCAAAGGTCCATTCATACTTCCTTCAATATGATGTATTGTTCCATTTTTCAAAAATTCGATCAAGGGTTCATGGCTGGGGAAAGAAGCCGAAGGATACCAGGTTAGATCTTTAACTCCGAGTTGGCTGGCAATCTTAAAAATTTCATTAGCAACAAGATCACCATTTCGCAAGTGATGATGCGTTGAAATAGTCATTCCGTCTTTTAATCCGGCTTTGATGAGAGCTTCTTTGAGCGAAGGAACTGTTTTATCACCATCGAGTGGATAATCTAAACAGGTGGGAATAGATGATCCAATAATTTTGCCCTGCGGTCGATGTTTCCCTAATCCCATGAAAGGATTTACTGATTTTCCGTTAATTTCGGTTGGGATCATGCGGCCGACGCCATTTTTGATTTCTTTTACTGTCATTTTATATTATCCGTCTGATCCTTTAATCTCATATCGAGACTGTTTAAAAAAAAAATCATTCTATTGCTCAACTTTCCAGATGGTATCCAGAATTGTTCCATCAACCCATTCCACTACGGCTACAGCTTCATTAGTAAGTTTTGGCTTGGCAGGTGTGCCACAGATTGCGTCAATTTCTGCTTTCAAATCATGAATATCACGAATTGGTAAACCGGAGTCTTTGGTTGCTTCAATCAGATCTTTTCTGAGTGGATTGATACAAATGCCACGTTCGGTAATAATAACATCAACCATTTCTCCCGGAGCAACAAGAGTCGTAACTTTATCTTTGATAACAGGAATACGATCACGGAAAGAAGGAACTGTTAGGATAGTACATTTAGCCATCATACAGTTCTGAAAACCACCAATTCCATGCAGCATTCTTCCATCGCTGTGAGAAACGCAATTTGCATTGAAATTAACATCAACCTCCGTACTTCCCAAGACAATTGCATCCATCATCGATGCAATGTTTCCTTTGGAATGATAATCGTAAGATTCAAATACGCCTAAAGCTATATGATTAGCATTATCGCGTATGGATTTTATTGTTTCCAGATCAAAAGCCTGTCCTTCCAGCAAATAATCTGTTAATCCTTCTTTCAGCAGTTCTACCTGATATTTTGTGTTTCCTCCCAAAATAGCTCTGGCTTTAATGCCTTTTTTCAGCATGATCTCTTTTACGAATTTAACGAAAGCCAGAGATGTTCCACCAGCTCCGGCTTGAAAGCAAAATCCATCTTTTACAATGCCGGCAGCATCGACAAATTTGGCACAATATTCTGCAATAAGAAGCCGATCTGGACTTTTGGTTATGCGGGTTGTACCAGAAACAATTTTATCGGGATCGCCAATTTTATCGACCATTACAACGTAGTCTACATCACTTCCCATAATTTCCCAGGGATAGCAGGGATAGGGGATTAGAGTGTCAGTTACGACGATAGTTTTATCGGCATTTTTAACATCAGCTTTGGTAAATCCCATCGGGCCAAACGGATGCTTTCCCAATATGCCATTTGCATTTCCTGTCATATCGGCTGCAGAAGCACACATTACTGCGATGTCGACATGGACTTCACCATCAGATATAGCTCGGTATCTGCCACCATGACTGCGTAAATATCCCATTCCCTTCATTTTTCCGTGGCTGCAATAATTTCCCAGCGGTCCATTTAAACTTCCTTCAATGTGATGAATAACACCGGATTCAAGATGCTTGATAAGAGGTTCATTACAGGGAAAAGCAGCACTGGGCAGCCAACGTAAATTTTTCACTCCCAGTTCTGCTGCAATATCAAAAATAAGGTTGGAAACAAAATCACCATTGCGATAATGATGGTGAGTAGAAATAGTCATGCCGTCCTTTATACCGGCTTTGCTGAGAGCTTCTTTCAGATTTTCCACGATTTTATTTCCATCTTTTGGATAGTCGGCACTTGTGGGAACGCGTGGTGAAGCACCGGTATGAGTAGGTTTATATTTTCCTACACCTTGGAAGGCAATAACTTCTCTTCCATTTACAATAGTTGGAACCACTCTTCCAGCGGCATTTTTTACAAATTTATCTGCTTTTTTCATTATTTGTTTCCTCCGGTTTTTTTACCATGAGGTTCTATATTACCTCCGATATCAGCAAGTTTAAGGGTTCGGAATGCACGCTTCACAACTGGTGCATCGATCATTTTGGAACCAAGAGAAACCACACCTAAACCTTTTTCTTTTGCTTCATTGTAAGCAGCTACGATGTTCTGCGCTTTTTCGATTTCCTTTTCTGTTGGTGCAAAGTTTTCATGAATCACAACGATCTGGCGCGGATGAATACAACCCATTCCGTCAAATCCCAGAGCTTTGGAATTCAATACGTTTTGCTTGAGAGCTTCCATGTCATTAACATCGGAAAATACAGAATCGATTGCCTGAATTTTGGCAGCTTTGGCAGAGTTAACCACTTGTGATCTGGCAAAGAAAGATTCTTTTCCTTCGTTAGTTCGTTGTGTTCCGATATCAGCAGTGTAATCTTCCAAACCAATTGCCAGAGCTACTACATTTTCACCTTTGGCAATTTCATAAGAATTAATGACGCCAAGTGCACTTTCTATGATCGGCATCAACCAGATATTATAATCCAGTTTCCTGGCTTTTTTGATTTCAGCTATTTTTTCATTCACTGCTTCTATTTGATCTGCGCTTTCTGTTTTCGGAACCAGAATTAAATTTACATGCTGCGGAACAACATGATCCAGATCTTGCAGTCCAGCAGGAAGCTGGTTGATACGTACAGCTCTTTCAGCACCGTAAAAATTTACAGAACGTAGTGCATTTCTTACCATGATTGCTGCTTCAAATTTCTTATCGGGAGCCACAGAATCTTCCAGATCCAGAATAATCTCGTCCGGTTTATGAAGTCCTGCATTCAAAGCTAATTTTGGAGTATTTCCCGGCAAATACAAACGCGATCTTCTCAGCTTATCTTTTTCGGTTTGATTGAAATTTTGAGGCAGAATATCCAATAAAAATTCTTTCTCTGTCTCGATAGCTTTTTTGATGGCAGCTTCCACACGTGCAGCGATCACATAATCCAATGATCCTCGATCTTCTAAAGTCAATTTAGCGTTTTTGATACCAAAAAATTTCAGTTCAGCTTCTATCAGAGATTTGATATGATCTCCAAAATAAGCTTCCAACTTACTGATAAATTCGATCTGCAAGCTACCACTATCGGTTAATTCGATCGTAGCTTTGCAATCAGAACGAACTTTTTTTCCATAATTTCCGGCAGTTCCGATTTTTGCCATAACGTCTCCTATTTTATGTTTTATTTTAAAAATTTATTTAAATATTGGTAATCTTTTTCAGGTTTTCCCTTATGAGTGATACATGCCTTTTTTATCTCATCTGGAAGATCAGAATCTAAGATTGGCTGGGAATAATCAAATTTGAGCATTCTTTCCAAAAATGGCATTAAAGCTTCTGAAAAAGTATCGGAAGCTTCTTTGGAAAATTCGCAGGGAAGGTTATCCACTGCCATCACTGCAACTCCTTCACCAGAATAACCCATTGTAGCTTTTCTACCATTCGGATCGTAAATAAATACCGGATCATCTGGCCAGGTCGGTTTAATGGTAGCAGCTACAGAACCATTGATATCACAGGAGATATCTCCAATAATCAATAATTTATTGCTTTTCTTCAGATACTCATCTGGCAGGAAAATCGGAGATTCTGGACTCCAGTAAATTGCATTCAAATAAATGCTGCAGAAATCCAGGAATTCCTCCATTTGTGATTCGTATTCTGTGGGATGGAAATAATAGTGCTGGAGTTGGAAAGCACCGCCATCTTTACGTTTTACCATGTGTCTTTCTTCAAAGGTAGAAATGTAGATTTTATTATTGGAAAGTTGAGCTTGTTTTGCTGCCAGCTCTTCCGGTTTTATCTCTTCAAATGGGAGTGCAGTCAGAATTTTTCTGGCTCCGAGCGAAACGTGTCCGTATCCCATCAGGAAAACATTTAACGGACAGATCGCTTCGGGCAATCCATTTTCTTCGATTTCTTGTCCGATCTTTTCCAACTGTTCGATTGCGGTATCCACGGAATCATATTCATATGCTTGCTTCACTTTTAAAAATGGAGTTTCGATTCCCATTTCTTCTTTCAGCCTTTTTCCTAAACCGTGCAAGGTTTCAAGCATGCCGGCATTTCCAGCGTATTCTCCAAAGAAAACCAAACGTCGATTTGTCTCATCGGTAATTTTTTCATAATCTAAAAGCGTGATATTATTATCTAAAATATACTGCAGCATCGGCATATTGTAATCTTGCCCTTTGATGACATGTGAAAAGAAAAGATGCGGTTTTCCAGGTTGTAGGTCTTCGATTTTTATTTCTTTAACTCCAATAATGAAATCACATTGAGAGAGGTCATTATCGATAACGGCTCCGGTATTTTTATATTCTTCATCTTTATAAATTCTAATTTCCGAAGGTTGAACTATAACTTCAAATCCTTTTTCGATCAACTGCTTCACAGCTTGCGGATTCAGAGGAACACGTCTTTCCCATTTATTTTTTGTCTCTTTTACAATGCCTAACTTTTTCATATTTGATCTTTTCCTTATTAATAGTATTTTTCTTCGATCTTAATGCCAAGTTTATCCAATTCCTGCAAAACAGGCTGATAAATTTCTTTGTATTTCGGCATAATTACACCGGTTCTTTTGATTTTTCCCGCTAAGATCAAATGAACGCCAATTGCGGCAGGAAGCGAAACAGTACGAGCCATGGAAGTATCTCCGTTTGGAATTCCATGATCTATCATTGTGGAAGTGATGCGCTGTTCTTTTCCGGCAAAATCTGCAATAAATTCGTGATGTAGAACCAGGAGATCACGTTCTCCTTTTTCGTACTGCATCTTATCCAACATCAAAGCAGTAAGAACATCAATTCCAGCACCTTTTTTTAGTGGAATTGGAGTGTCATCAAAAAATCCCAGCCAGGCCATTTTCTTCAGAATAATACTTGATTTTGAAATATTGTATTTCTCTGCAATTGCTGTTTTCAGACAAGCATCTTTGGAAAGCTTCATCATTTTGGTAAGAATGAATTCTCGAACCGTTCCACTCAGATTCTTGTAAACTGGTTCCTGCTTGAAGAATCCCATTTTTCCAAAAATATACCAGAGATCACAATGGCTGATCTTTCTAAAAGTTCCCCGATACATGGTTTTTACATTTTTCAGATTATATGTTTTTATGTAGCTGAGAGAATCACGATTTGGATAAGCTTCGAACACGCCTGCTCCAGGAACTTCTACCAGCCAGTAATGACTGAAAAGCTCTTCACCTGGAATTTTTATAACGTTATCATCTTTTAAGTATGTTGCTCCATTTCCGGCAGCTGTAAGCACACCTTTGGGAGCCCAGGAAAATTTGTAGCCCAGCGGATTTGTATCTGCTTCCGGAGCTGGCAGACCGCCACAATAACTCATAAAACTGACGATATTTCCACCCTTTTCCTGCACTTCATGAAAGATCTTCATAGCGCTCATATGATCAATTCCGGGATCGACGCCAATTTCATTTAAAATGGTAATTCCTGATGATTTGGCAGCTTCATCCAATTTTCTCATAGCTTCGCTAATATAAGAAGCTGTTACCATATGTTTTTTTAGTTTTATGCATTTTTTGGCAATTTTCGGATGCATTGCTGCTGGCAATAAACTTACTGCCAGATCACAGTTTTGGATCAATCTTTCTACATGTTTTTCATCTTGGGAATCAAGCTGAACTGCTTGAACATTTGAGTGTGGATCGGCCAGTACTTGAGCTTTTTCCAAAACAATATCTGCAACAGTTGTTTCGTATTGGTGGTTTGCGAGGTAATCAACCATTGGTTTGGTAACTAAGCCTGCGCCAAAAATGACAATTTTTTTAGGCATTCTTGAACTCCAGTTATTCAACTATTTTGGTGAACACTACTTAAAATTCGTAATTAGATGTCAACCTTTATAAGTAGATTTATTGGCTTTTCCTCATTATTTGACAGCTGAAAAGTTTAATACTTCAAGAGGAAGAAAAATTTATCGGTTCAAGAACCCTTCCACTAATTACTTGTCCTGCTCCTTTTTATATATGATAAATGCCCCCAAAATTGGTACGAAAATTATCAGGATTATCGAAATTATTAAAATAATTTGTCCAATACCAGTTATATTTTTCCACAATCCAGCAATAAATAATATCAAGCCGCCAAGTGAAAAACTCCAACCTGCCAAACGATGTGTTTTCCTCCAGACAATTTCTGAACTCAAAGTCCAGGGAAGACGCACTCCCAAATAGAAATTGGATGGAATTTTTGGCATTAAATTTCCTAAAAACACAAACATTAAGCCGATCACCAGAAGTACGAAATTCACTTTTGTAGATAATATACCTTTAGCCATCAGCAATGAATAGATATGAATAACAGCAAAGAAGAATACAAGTATATTAATAAAGGAAGGCAGAATTTTTTTGAATCTTTCAGGATCATTTCGATAGCGGGGAGATAACGTGGGAAAGAAGACAGCCAATAAAATTATTATCAGGTTAATTCCTGGAAAAAGCAGAATTGCAGTCCATTTTCCACTCCAACCATCGATTTCTCCTTTGAAGTTCCAGTGGGTAGGAACTTTCGCATCATCTGGGAGTGAAAGTCCGATATAAAACGATAGAAAAATTTGGATCAGAAGTATTATCACAGCGATCCTAAAATATTTTGCACTCATATATTTCCTCCTAATTTCTAGAAATATCCATAAAATAACTTATTACTTCTTCGATGATGGAAGTATTTAAAAAATAACGGATAAATTGTCCATTCCTCTCCGAACCGATCAGATCAGCATGTTTCAAAATTTTCAGATGTTCACTGATGGAAGGCTTGGAAATATCAAAGTTATCCGCAATCTCTCCAGCCGTCATATCTTTCTGCTTCAAAAGTGAAATTATCTTGCGTCTGTTGCCATCCGCCAAAGCTTTAAATACTATATCATTGAACACTTTATGCTCCTTATTTAGTCTTTTGCCTAAATATCTAAATAAAGATTTTCAGTCAAGAAAATATTCTATTATTGACATAAATTCCACCAAAAAATGATGGTCATTGGGCAAGGAGGAAGGCTATGGAAATTGAAAAGTTGTTAAAATCCGAATGTGTCGAGATCTGTGATTCGCAAAAAAATAAAAATTCTGTTTTGAAAAAAATTACTCTACTGGCAAAACAAAATCCACTTTTGAATCAGGTCAGTGAAACCGAGTTATTCAATGCTCTTCAGGAAAGAGAAAAGATGGGTTCTACTGCTATTTCACCTCGAATTGCAATTCCCCACTGTCGATTAAAAGATATCAATGATTTTGTTCTGGGAATTCTCGTGGTAAAGAATGGTGTAAAATTTGATTCTATCGATAAAAAGAAAACCTTTGTCTTTGCTTTCATTATTGCACCTTCCCAAAAGCAAAATGAACATGTGCGTTTGCTTTCCTATATTTCTCAATATCTGCGCAAACCGGAAAATATCGATAAACTTCTTACAACCAAAAATGCAGACAGCATTCGTCAAAGTATTATTCGTCATACCAATATTTCTAAAGATATGGAAACTTCCGATGCACATAAACTGGTAACGGTGATTGTTCAAAATGAAGATAAATTTTCTGATCTACTGCATGTGATGACCGAATACAAAGACACTGACCTGGCAGTTATCGAAGGATCAAATGCGGGAAGATATCTCTATCATATGCCGCTTTTCAGCAGTTTTATGCAAACGGATCGAAATGATTTCTGCCGGATAATTTCGGCAGTAGTAAGAACGGCAGATCTCAAAGATCTGGTGGAAAAATTGACCGATTTCGTAAAAGAAAAAGGTGTTTTGTATTTTATTCAAGGCATCGAGCTGATGAAAGGAAAGTTGGAAATCTGATATGCATACTCCAACTATAGAAAGCGGATTTGTGCTTCCTGCTCTACTCTTGATCGGGATGACGATAATCCTGGGATTTTATCTGGGTAAGAACATGAAATTATTGCGCCTTCCTTCTATTATCGGTTTCATGATCTTCGGTGTAATTTTAGGACCGTCTCTGTTAAATCATTTGACCACAACAATGCAGCAGAATCTTGCTTTTATCACCGATATTGCTCTTGGTTTTGTAGCGCTAAGTATTGGAATGGAGCTCAAATTCACGGCTCTCAAAAGGTTAGGATCGGGAATAATTTTTGTTATTCTATTCGAATCATTTGCCGCTTTTGCAGTTGTATTTACAGGATTGTATCTCTTAACCGGAAATCTTCCGCTCGCTTTGCTTTTTGCAGCGATAGCTCCAGCCAGTGCACCGGCGGGAACAGTGGCAGTGATCCAGGAATATAAAGCCAAAGGCAGCCTGACGAAAGCCCTTTACGCTGTGGTAGGTTTCGATGACGGTTTAGGAATTATCATCTTCGGTTTTTCGGCAGCTTTTGCCAAAGATCTCATATTACAGGATGCAGGAACTGTTTCTTCCGATTTTCTTACTACGATGCTGATTCCTCTGGAAGAGATCTTGTTCAGTTTCATTCTGGGAACGGCAATAGGATTTATCTTTTCCATGCTGGCTCGTAAACTCAGAAATACAGATGACATTCCCATTTTAGTTTTTGGTTTTGTTCTTACAGCTTGCGGATTTTCCGAGATTCTTCACACTTCCATCATCCTAACGGTTATGATTACGGGTGTTTTCATCATCAATACCCAATCTAATACTCTGGTTTCCAAAATTCAAAACAGCATGCGTTCCTTCATGCCGCTTTTGTTCATACTTTTCTTCACTCTTGCCGGTGCCAATCTCCACATCAAAGCACTACCTTCTCTGGGAATTATCGGAATTATCTATGTGCTGGCTCGGTCATTCGGTCTCATTTTTGGATCGCGTCTGGGAGCAACTCTGGGCAAAGTTGATAAGAAAATAAAAAACTGGATCGGACTGGGAATTCTATCTCAAGCCGGTGTAGCAATCGGACTGGCCTTAATGGTGAAAAGCGAATTTGCCGGATTGGGACGCGTAATAGAAGGAACCGGTGAAAATGCTGTCACCACCGGCGATCAGATCGGATCGATTATTTTAACGACCGTGACTGCAACCTGCATTTTCTTCGAGATAATCGGACCGATCCTGACCAAAACTGCCCTGACCAAAGCTGGTGAGATAAATACAGAAAAGGAATAATTTTTTTAAATAGATGGTTAAGGAATTAATTGCGCAGCATATTGTTCCTTCCGATGTTACTGAAGTTCGTTTTATAGATTATGCCCGGCAGGTTTTCACACAGATTCCTTCCCGCAATGGCATTCGTAAAGCGATCAAAAGCGGTGAAATTACCATCGATGGAAAACCGGCAGAATATGGACGTTGGATGCAGCCGCAAATGGTGTTGGAACTTTGGAAAGGAGATGAAAAACCAGTCAAAATATTTCCACTCAAATTCGATGTGATCTTCGAAGATGAATTTCTGGCAGTTATATATAAACCAGCCGGATTTCCGGTTAGCGGCAATCGTTTTAAAACCATCGAAAATGCAATATTAAACAACATTTCAGTTTCCCAAAAATCGGATGCGCTGATAAATCCTAAACCTGTTCACCGCCTGGATGCTCTTACCAGCGGTCTGCTGATTATTGCCAAAACTACCAAAACCAGGATAGAACTGGGAAAACAATTTGAAGAGAAAAATATCCGGAAACGCTATCGGGCAATTGCCATGGGAAAGTTGCCGGAAAGCGGGAAAATTACTGAGCCAATCGAAGGAAAAGAAGCGATCACAAATTTCAAGTTGATCAAGGCAGTTCCGTCTTTGAAAAGTGAATGGTTATCGCTGGTCGATCTCTGGCCGCAAACAGGACGCACTCATCAGTTGCGAATACATCTTTCAGGAATTGGTTGTCCAATTTTGGGAGATAAACTCTACGGAGAAAAAAATCACATTTTCAAAGGAAAGGGTTTATTTCTGTCGGCTGTAGAATTGAATTTCACACATCCTATCATAAAAGAAAAGCTGGAATTGAAAATTGAAGAACCAAACAAATTCAAGATTCATCTGGAGCGGGAAGAGGAAAGGTGGAAAAAGTTTAACAAATAATTATGTCATTCTGAGGAATCTTTTGGTTTTGCTTCTACTGCCGCTGATGAAAGCGGATAGGCGCAGATTTTTCAGGATCACGTGATTGAGCAGTAATTTAAACAACAGATATTTTGGTGAAATTATTATTTGGTAGCAAAAGCAAATAAAATTTCCCTCTTTTTATATCTTCTCACTACTCACCTCTCACATCTCATCTCTCACATCTCATCTCTATTCCTGTACTTCATAATTCCAATGAAACTAACAACTGCTATAATACAACTCACGATCCAAATAATAGAGCTAACTGGATTCATAGCGATCGTGCTGGCTTGATAGAAAATTGTGGAAATTATCCAGGCTAAACCTGTGAGATAAGCCACGCTGAAAACAGCCCACTTTGTGCCGATCTCTTTTTGGATGATAGCAACTACAGCTACACACGGCATGTAGATAAGTACGAAAAGCAGATAAGCAAAAGCAGCATTTTTACTGCTGAATCTTTGCCGCATTTCGGTATAAGTTCCAGCTTCAAAATCAAGACTGGTTTCCGTTTCGGTTTCTGCTCCAATTCCCAGGGGATCAAAAATGGTTCTTCCCAATTCCTTGAAGCCGTCCGGAATAGCTTTGATGGCAACCATAATACCACTTTTCAGATCGAATTCGTTATCTGTTTCTACATTTTCATCCATCTGGCTGTAAAGAGTGTTGATGCTGCCAACCACAGTTTCTTTGGCAAAAATTCCTGTGATCAGACCAACCGTTGCCGGCCAATTGTCATTGCTGATTCCCATTGGACGAAAAACGGGAGTTATCTGCTTTCCTGCAAAACTTAGAATTGAATTGCTGGAATCTTCATTTCCAAAACTGCCGTCTGTGCCAATCGAATTTAAAAAAGTAAGCAGTAGAACCACGAAAATTATTACTTTTCCAGCTCTTAATAAAAATCCCTTCAAACGATGCCAGGTATGCATCATAATTCCATTGAAAGTGGGAATATGATATGATGGAAGTTCCATTACGAAAGTAGAAGTTTCTCCTTTAAACAGCGTTTTCTTAAAAAGTAACCCCGATAAAATAGCTAAAATAATTCCTGTGAGATAAATTATGAAAATTATGAAACCGCCATTCCTGGGAAAGAAAACCGTGGCGAAAAAAGCATAAACCGGCAAGCGTGCGCCGCAACTCATCAGCGGATTTATCAAGATCGTGAGAATGCGGTCTTTGCCGTTATCCAAGGTGCGGGTTGCCATAATTGCCGGAACGTTGCAGCCGAAACCAACGATCATGGGAATGAACGCTTTTCCGGGCAGTCCGATGAATCTCATAAACCGATCCATCACAAAAGCGGCACGGCTCATATAGCCGGAATCTTCTAAAATGGAAAGTGAGAAGAACATGAAAAAAATCGGTGGAATGAAGGTGGAAACTGCTTGAATTCCACCACCAATTCCGGTTGCCAGTATCGTGATGAGCCAGGCGGGAAAATGCCAGGATAGCAGCAGATTTCCCAAACCATCCACAAAGATAGCTCCTACAAATTGATCGAAGAAATCCACAAAAGGTGCACCAACGTTGATCGTGAGCATAAAAACCAGGTACATCACAAAAAAGAAAATCGGTACGCTCAAATAGCGATTCAGAACAAATTTATCGATCTTGTCGGAACGGGTTTTACTGACTTCGCTTTTGCGGTGAACCACGTCTTTGGCCAGCCCATGAATAAAACCATATCTGCCATCAGCGATGATCAGATCGATCTCATGATTGGTGTGTTTTTCTATTTTTTCTACATCATCAGCTATTTTCTGGTGAAGTTTGTTTTCAGTAATTTTCTCGGCTAATTCATCTTTTTCCAAAAGCTTAATAGTCAGCCAGCGATTATCCACGTTGTGCAGATCAGCATATTTTGCAGTTTTAGGAAGTGTGTTTTCAATTCCTTCTTCCACCACGGAATCGTAATGCACATCGGTTTGAGGAATGTGGTGTTTTTGGGAAGCTTCGTAAATTGCATTTTTCAGATCTTCGATTCCGTCTTTTTTGGCTGCTATAATTGGAATGATTTTACAATCGAGGTGAGTAGCCAGATGCTCGATCTCGATTTTAATTCTGCGCTGCTGGGCAATATCCATCATGTTTAGCGCAACTATCATGGGAACTTTCATTTCCATGAGTTGTGTGGTCAGATAAAGATTTCGTTCCAGGTTTGCCGCATCTACCACATTCACTACCAGATCAGGTTTTTCCAGTAAAATGAATTCCCGGGAAACTTTTTCATCCAGAGTTCGAGCAGAGAAAGAGTAAATTCCCGGTAGATCGATAACTGTGAATTGATGATCTTGGAAAGAATATTTTCCTTCCAGCCTTTCTACAGTTACGCCCGGCCAGTTTCCTACATGTTGTTTGGAACCGGTGAGGGCATTGAAAACTGTTGTTTTTCCGCAGTTGGGATTTCCAGCCAGCGCTATTGTATAATTATTTATCCGCATTTACTTTCTGCCGGCATTTGCTGCAAAGCCCTTTGGCAGCCAGGTTGTAAACGTTCAATTCAAAATCGTTTTCTTCTGCCAGTTTTTCCACTACAACATCAACTTCTTTGCTGTCAACTTCCAGAATCTCTCCACATTTTACACACAGAAAATGCAGATGATCGTCATGACCGTGAATGTGCTCGTAATGATCTTTGGACTGGCAACGCAAAGATTGCTTGATAAGACCGGATTCCACCAGCAGCGGCATCGTTCTGTAGATAGTTGCTCGCGAAACATTTTTGTGCTCTTTGCGAATAACATCGTACAAGCCTTCCACATTGAAATGACGATGATAAGAAAATATCGTATTTAGAATTACTCGTCGCGGCTGAGTTAATTTCAAATTTTTTGTCTTCAAAAATTCTCTGAATAACTTTTCATGTTCTTTCATAACCACCTCACTTGAGAACAAATTTCAATTAGAGCTAAAATAGTGTCAACGCTTTTGAGATTGAGTCTCATAAAACAATTACGTCAGGATTGGAAATAGTTATTTATTCTGTCTGGAATTGTAGGCAAAAACGACAATGGAAGCAGCTATGATGATTATTCCACCAATCAGGCTGAGATAATCGGGAATTTCCTGCCAGATGAGAAAACCGATAACTCCGGCGAAAATGATGTTTGTGTAATTGTAAATGGCAATTTCTGATGCTTGACCATAACGATAAGCGTAGGTAAGAGTGAACTGTCCAATTGCTGCAAAAATTCCAATCAATAGAAGGTAAAACCATTGAATTGGAGTGGGAGGTTGATAATCAAAGAGAACAAATGGAGCAAGCGTGACCAGCGAAACAAAAGAAAAATAAAACACGATGGTTGCCGGTTTTTCACGATTTCTCAAGAAACGAACAAGTGTGTAGGTTCCACCGGAAACGATTGCCGTTCCCAAGCCTGCCAAAGCAGGAAAAATTGTATAGTCAAAGCGAGGTTTGATGATGAGAAGAGCTGCCAGGAAAACGATAAAAAGTGCTGGGATCTGGATTTTAGAGAGCTTTTCCTTCAGGAAAATAGCCGCGAAAACTGTTACAAAAAACGGGAATAATTTGTGCAGCATTGCCGAATCTGCCAAATATAAATTACTGATGGCGTAAAAATACAAGACCATTCCGATAACACCCAGAAACGATCGAACCAGCAGGTATTTCTGATTTTCTTTTTTACCGAAAAGCGGCTGTTTCTGTTTGCGAATTGTGATGTAAGCGATCACAACAGCCAGGATATTTCGAAAGAAAACCTTTTCGAAAACAGGCAGATCTCCGCTCAATTTTACCGCCGCTGCCGAACAGGCAAAAGCCAGCGATGAAGCCAGCATCAAGATTACAGCTTTCTTCTTATTTTCCACAAACTCCCCCGACCCCTCTTTGGCAAAGAGGGGAGTACAAAATGCACTTTTTAATAAACCAAAGATAGAAATTTGAGATAGGCTTATGTTACAAGAGAAAAGTTGAATTCACCTCTGCTGTCTCCTCTCTTTTTCGCTTCGCCTAAAGAGAGGAGAACATAAGATGCCGTATTCTGAAAAAAATAAAGTCCTGTTTTTTTGCAATTCTCGACTTATCCCGAAAGTTTTCGGGACGGAGTTAAGTCCTGCAATTTTACATATGATGTATTTCTTCACCTTCCAAAGTAATATATTTTCCCATCAAATTTGCCGTTAAACAGGAATGTATCGGTAAGATTCCAACAACATCACCAATTTTAAAATCATTATAATTTTCTTTCGATACTTTGGCAATTCCATGTTCCTGCGAAAGCGATGAAACATAAGCTCCTTCAATTGGTTCAGACCATCCATTTTCCGTTAATTTTACGATCAAACCAAAATTCCTGGTTCCATCTTCATTCAAAATAAATTCCTTGGAAAGATGAACAGCTCCGCCGTAAATTACCACTTCTTTTCTTTGCTCATTTTTGGAAACGATAGGGCAGGCAACCGAGACTGCAATGTGCTTTGCTTTGCACGCACCAAGTTTGTATTGCATCACATCGAAGAAAACAAAATTGCCGGGTCTAATCTCATCGATGCCGCTGAAATTATCAGCTAAACTGCAGGAAGGTGTATCACCGATGGAAGTTTTCAAATCGGGAAATTGTGAGGAATATTTTTCTTTCAGTTTGATCATTTTGCTTTTTACTTCCTGGTGAATTTGAAGAATTTGAGAAGTAGATTTTGTCTGATAAGTTTGTCCGGAATGCGTGAGAAAACCCTCTAATTTCAGTTTTTTAACTTTAACAATTGCCGAAATCAGGAAATCGATTTCTTCCAGATTTTCTATAGGAATTCCGCTGCGATGATAATCGCAATCGAGCTCGATAAAAACACCGATCTTCTGGGTTAAATTCTTATTCAAAAAATCAACTGATTCTGGATGGATTAAGAGAATCTTTAAATCAATTTTTTCTGCCAGTTCATTTATTTCAGTTATTTCTAATTGATTGAATGGAAAGGCAATTGTGATATCTTTCCAACCAGAATTTGAAAAATACTTTGCCATTTCCACAGAAGAAACCGTGATCTTCTCCACGCCGAATTCTTTGAACCATTCTGCAATTTGGCGAGATTGATGAGTTTTGAAATGCGGTCGAAAAATCAGGTCGTTGCGTTTTGCTTTTTCTGTCATTTGTTTGATGTTTTTCCGGCATTTTTGTTTATCCAAAAGCAAAGTTGGTTTGGTAATTTTCATTTTTTCTTCCAAATCTTTTTTGTTTATTCAGGAATTTGATAATTTGAAGTCAAGTTTTAATAGTAAAGGTTTCCGAAAGCCGAAATTTATCGAAGAGATTCTTCCCAAGAGTAACGTTCAAGAAACGTCAGAATGACGGTTATAATATTCGTCTTCCTGAGGTTTTTATTAGCTTTACTTTCGAAGGATCTCGTGGAAAACTTGTCGCTTTACTACTTGAATTGCAGAAAAATCTTCATTTCTATGTTTCGACAAAGAAACGTGGATGCCGTTTACAGATAAACTTCTTTTGTCCCGACAAAAGAAGTATCAAGAAAAACTCGTCATGTCTGCAAAGCTTGAATCCTGTTTTTCTACTGCGAAGAACCTTCATGCACTGAATCTGCGATTCGCAGTTCCGGTAATCTGTGAGATACGAAAAACAGGCGCTGCAAACATGACCAATTCTTTAAACGTGATTTTTTTAAAGCCGAACAAGATTAAAATGGATCGTTCTCTGTGCTCTCACTGTCTCAGCTCCTCTGTGTTGGAAATTACTCTATTACCTCATAATAAATACCATCCAGCAGAAATCTCACGTTCTGTCCCAAAGCCAAAAATTGTGCTGCTTCCGGTTTTTTGGTCATCAATTCAAAATATTCATCAGAAGCAAATTTGATCTGCTTGGTGTTTTCAGGTTTCTGGTCTTGCAGATAGGAATCTACCCAGAATTTTCCTGATTGATAGATAGCTCTTCCCTGAATATTCTTTACCTGCTGAGTCAGGTTGGTTGTATTTCCTTCTTTAGTTTGGAAATCCAGGCGTTTTTTGCCCTGCTGAGTCTGCTGCATATTCATGGCATTTGTCAGTCCGTAAAACTCTTTACTCACTTCCACGCTGCGTCCGCTGGTTTTCATGTCCATATCTCCAAACTCAGATTGACTGCGCATTTTCAGTTCGGGAGCGTAAGAATTTCCACCACCCAAAGTTTGAAAATCAGGTTGGATTTCGTTACTGGCTGTTCGAATTTCTTCATCTTCCAAAATGAGGAAACTGGTGTAAGGCGTAACGATGCCGTGCTTGCGAGCCAGTTGCGTAACTTCATCGATCAGTTCGTCACTTTCTCCATGCAGGCGGATCAAATCCAAAAGATGCCCGATGCGGCGGGAAGCCCACAAAGGCGGAATGAAATCGTGCTTTTCGCTCTTTTTTGTAAAGGAAACCGGAAAGCTGAATTTCTTCTCTTTTCCTTTCAACATTCCCTTCAAAACAACTTCCGTTTCTCCATTTCCGGAATATCTTCCCAGGATCGTCAGGTTTGTTCCTTTGAAAAGATCAGGAATCGGCTGCGGATATTCCTGATAAACATTTATTGGATTATTGCAGGTTAATTTTATATCTGTAAGAACTGGAGATTGAACTTTATCGTAGAAGGAAGCGATTTTCAGTTCGATATCTTCGGAAGGAGAAATGTAGCTGCGAGTGCATCTTGTTACTTCCGTGATCTTATCCAAAAGGTGTGTGTTGATCTCGTCACCAATTCCAAAAGTAAAAATACGCGTATTCTGCTTATTAGTATCCACAATTTTCTGAACAAGTTTGTCTTCATCTCGTTCACCGATGGTCGGTTTGCCATCGGTGATGAAAATCACAAAATGCGGACGATCAGGTTTATTTTCCGATTTCAGGGCAAGATTTAGAGCTTCCTCAATATTGGTTCCACCAATTGAATGAAGTTTGTTCACGAATTCAAAAGCTTCATCTCTGGTTTCATTGGAAACGGATTCTAATCCTTCAAACAAAGCATAAGCTTCTGTGGAAAACCGAATTATGTCGAAGCGATCATCTTCATTCAAATTTTCGATGCAGTAATTCAGCGCTCTTTTCGCCTGTTTCAATTTTTTTCCTGCCATGCTTCCCGAAACATCCAGAACAAAAGTGATATCTTTCTGATTTATCTCATTTTCATTGATCTGCAGAGAAGGTGATACATTCAAAAAGAAATAACCGTCCTCTCCTTTTTCTTTGTAGGAAAGCAGCGACATTCCCAGTTTTGTTGTATTTGTATCGAAATAAAGTTTAAAATCGGTGTCTGGTTTGGAATGCATTTCTTCATAACTGACAACTGCCAGAGATTTTCCTTTTCGCAAAATTTCAACTTCATGAGTGGGGCAGTAAATATTTTTAAGTTCAGTTTGGGATTGCAGATTTACAACCACACTGACTTCTTCCAGAGGTTTGGCAGAAAATTTTTCAGTATTGAGTGGATAGATATACTCAAAAGTATCGTTATCTTTTTGCAGGATTTGACTGTAACTCATCGTCACGCGTTTTTCGCTGTGCGGCTCGATAGGAAAAATACGTACTTTAAAAATATTGCGTTTGCTGTATTCCAGAAGAGCCGGATCGCGCATCTGACGCACAATATCTTCGTAAATCTCACGAGCTTTTTCCGCATCCAGAAGTTCTGCCGGAGTTTCTTTACCATTGATGTACATTGTAAAATCATTCAGAACCGCTCCGGTGGGAATTGGGAAAATGTAAAAGCCTTCCAAGCGCTGGGAAGTGGGATTGATGAAAACCTGATCGATATGGGTGATGGCAGTTTGTTCATCGATTTCTACATTAACATGATGATATTTTACTTCCAGAGGAAACGGATCGGAAAAAAGATGCGGATTGTTGGGTGGCGGTGGGATCACGATCATTCCATCGGCAAACATCAGATTTGCCAGGAAGATTGCAGCGATTAAAAAAAATGTTTTTTTCATGGCTTGCTCCTTAATTGTAAGACTCGAGTTGATAACGACAAATTCCTTCATTCTGAAGTCCAGCCTTCAGCTGAACTCCAGTCTGAAAATTTATTTTCTTCGCAATTCTCGACCCGTACTACGTTCACGAGTCAAGTCTTGCCTTCCAGAATTGCCTGAAAGTGAAATCTTCAGGTAAGAATGGAAGCCTATGTTCACAGTTCTTAACCCAAACTCTGTTTTGGGTCAAGTCCTGTTCACTTCTATTCAAACTTATAATTCTTTTTGGCTGCCTGTTCGTGGATAGCATCGATGATGACAGAATCCAGGCTTTTTTCATTTAATTTGGCACGTTCCTGTGTGATATATTTTTCTCGTTCTGCACTGATTTGAGTTATCTTTTCCTGGATGCGTTTGCGTTCGGCAGCTTTTTCTTCCACGTAGGCTTTGCGTTCTTTCAAACTCATATTTTTCATTTCTTCGGGCAGTTGATCTTCAGGAATTTCTTGCAAATTTACTGCACCTTCTTCTTCGGCATCTACCATATCCCATTGAGTATTTTTGTATTGAGCAGAAGATTTGGACATTGTACGAGCTGCATAAGTTCCGCCGCCCATGCTCAGGGCATTTGAATCTTGTTCTTCCTGACGTTCCTTATACATTTCACCTTCAATTCCGTAAGCAATGTAAGTGTCATTCAACGCTTGTGAAAGCTGAAAAAGTTCTTCATCCTGTGGAGCATCGATCTGAACCAGCTGCATATTGTGGTCGATGTTCATATACTTTCCATCAGCCAGATCGGCACCGTCTTTCCAGAAGGTATCAATTCCTTCCTGAAAATCTCCACAGAAAATAGTGTTTACAATAATTCCATTTTCAATTGCTTTCTGGCAGGCATCTTTATATTTAATTTTTCCTTGAGTAAACGGTTCATTCCCAGCAATGAAAATCAATTTAAGGTCATTATTGTCTTCACTCCATTGCAAGCTGTTCACTGCAGATTGGATCACTCGACCGCAATATTCATTGCCACCGTTTGTTTTAAGAACAAAAAGTTCTTCTGAAATTTTATCCAGATCCTGCGAAAGCGGCACGATCATGCGAATATAACCTTCACTTTCGGGAATAGAATCTTTTCCATATTCATAAAGAGCAATGTAAAGATCGATCGGCTGACCATCGCGTTTGGAAATTGCCAGTTCATTCACGATCTGCCACAATTGACTTTTTGCCTGTTCGATGAGACCTTCCATGCTGCCGCTGGTATCTAACAGGATTGCCATTTCTACTTTGGGATTTGCTAACAAATTTACAGAAAAAACAACTAAAAGAATCAGTACAAATAATTTTGCAAACGCCTTCATTACAACCTCCTCCTTTTGCGGATGATCTATCATCCAATTTCCCTGGTTGATGCGTTTATTCTCACTTTTTAACGAACTCACAATGTAAAATGAATTTAAATCAATTTGGTTTCACTTTTTTTTTGCTCATCACACTTTAAACTCAATTTTGTTTGCTGAAAAACAAAGTCAACCGAATATTTATTTTGACAGTAATTTATCTAAATACATTTTCAGGAAAGTAAAATTTCCTAATATGGAGGGAAACAAGATGAAAAGATTTTTTGCTTTATTTTTTGTTCTTTTGGAAATGACAATCTTTGCCGAAACCTGGAATTATGAAATGCAGAAAATTACGATCCCAACGGGAAAGCCGGAAGATGAAATTCTTGTGGAAAAAGCAGCAAAAGAAGATATGCTGGACGTTGGTCCCACCGAATTTCAAATCGATGAGGAAGAGAACATCTACATTTTAGACAGAAGGAAGATCAAGAAATTCGATGAAAATGGAAATTACCTGAATTCCACCAGTGAAACCGATCTTGTTATTTATTCATTTGTTGTTCACAATAATATGATCTGGGCGATTTGCGGAGATCATCTTAATCAAGTTTTTCTGAGAAGATTTTCTGATGAATGCGAGCTCATCGACACGCATCAGATAGAAAACAGAAAGAGCTCTCTGGAGATAAATCAATCTGGAAATGTCGGACTCAGATTGAGTTATGACAGCTTTCTTGAATTTAGTCCTGATAATGATAAACTTGAGATGAAAGAAACAAAATTTTTGAAAGATGTAATATTTGATTTCAGTGCTTATCAAAATAAACAGGATATTATTTTTTTGAAAAACAATGAGCGTCTTGATTTAAAAGTGTTATGGCCAAATGCAGTAGGTTTCCACTTTTCTGGTTTGGATGCAGAAGGGAATTTGTATTTCGAGCTTTTTACAGCAGAACATGACAGCGAAATCGGAATAATTTCCAACGAAGCTAACGTTTATGAAACAAATATAAAACTGCCTAACTTCAATAAATTCGGTTTGGATTTTGGCAAAGGGATAGATTATTTTATCAGCACTGATGGAGATGTTTATCAGATGATCCCGATGACCGATAAGATCGAAATACGTAAATGGAAAAGGATGGATTAATATGGAAATCTTCATGGTTAATTTTTTCCTATTATTTGTAATAGTAATATTTTTTCTGGTTATAATAGTCTTTTCTGCAATGCGAAGTTCTGGCAAAATGTTAACGAAAAAGCCAAAAAATCTGACCCAAATTTATTCTCAGCTTGAACCTGAAATAATACTGAAATCGATCATCAAATTTGCCAGGATCAGTAAATATGAAATTGATCATTTTGATGAAGAAAACAACATTATTATCTTAAGCAAAGCCATAGGATTTTTTGATTATGGTTTCTTTTTCCCAATCTATATTTCCATAGAAAATAGTAGAACATTGATCGAGATCGGTATTAAAAGCAAAGTTTTACAATTAGGACCAATTCCGGAACGGACATTGGAAAGATTTGTAACAGGAATAAAAACTTCATTATATTTGAAGGAAAGAGAATAAGATGAAACAGAAACTTCTTTTCTCCTTTCTCCTTTTCTCCTTTTTTCTTTTATCTGCCGATCCCATTTCCATTGCCGAAGATTATCGCGATTTGATCTGGCTGGTACAGAATGATAACGTCATGAATAATTATACTTCCACAGGAGATCCGCAAAATGGTTATACCGATGATGAACCTTGTGACTGGATCGATCTGATCGGAGAATATTCGGTTGGCATGCCGTATCATTATGGTGGTCGCGATGATTTTAATCAGTGGAACAACGATTATATTGATGGAAATTATGGTCCTGGTGGACATTCTGTACATTATCCCGGATCGCTGAATTGGGCCGCCGGCATCGATTGTTCCGGTTTTGTGGGACGTTGCTGGGAAATCGATAATTACACTCTGCACATGTATTTCAACACAACTTACATCGCCAATAATTACGAAGAAGTTACAGTTGCCGATCTGCAGCCGGGCGATTGTTTTGTAAAATCAGGAGTGCATTGCCGGCTATTTTATGAATGGGGAGCAAATAATAATGTGATCACGATCGAAGCAACTTCCGGCAGTTACGACAGAGTTCTGCAATACGAATACGATCTTTATCAGGACATAATCAATCAAGGTTATGTGCTGCGCAAAAATGTTTCATTGAGTGCAGAAAACCAGAATCCAGAAAATGAAATTAAATTATCCAACTACCCAAATCCCTTCAATCCTTCCACAACGATTTCATTCGATTTAACCGCTAAGGACGCGGAGAACGCGAAGATAGAAATCTACAATCTGAAAGGTCAGAAAGTGAAAACTCTCCCATTCACCGTGTCTCAAAGTCCCAAAGTCTCTGTTATATGGAACGGAACCGACCAAACTGACAAACCAGTTTCATCAGGAATTTATCTGTACCGTCTCAAAGCTGGCGATATGGAAGTAAGTAAGAAGTGTTTGTTGTTGAAGTGAGGGAAAATGCTTAAATATTTCTTGTTATTCTATCTACTGTTTTCATTAAATTTCTTATTTTCTGATCCTTACATAGCAAGAGGATCGGATATAGGTGAAATCTATTTTGTAGGTTATGTACAGCCGGATGGCGTTGGTATCTATAGATCAACGAATTATGGAGAAACTGCCGAACTAAAAGACGGAAGCGGTAATATTGAGTGTATTGGTGCGGATTTAACTTCCGGTAGTGTGTATTATTCACAGATATATGGAGCGATGTACTTTTCAAACAATTATGGCGCTACTGGAAGCTGGGTATATCGGGAAAATGAAATAAACACAATCTATTCAGGAAGGATAGCTGGAGAGATTTTTGATGGTCCTGAAAGACATAGCACCGATTATGGCGTTTCATTTATTAGCCATGAAAATTATGGCTATTTTGGCAGTCCGATTGAAGCTGAGATTGATTGTCAGGAAAACGTTGGTTATATGGCTACAGTTGATGCTTGCCCTGATTCAGTTTACTTGTTTATATCTTACGATAATTATAATAACTTTGAACTACAACATGTATTTGATTTGCATTGTTATACAGATATGGATCTTACCAGAGGTGTGAATGACGGTGAATTGTATTTATATACCAAAAATATGAATTTCGGAACAGGAAAACATTTATACTACAGCTCTGATTATGGTAATACCTGGGAACTGAAGAATACCTTTAATTCTCCCAATCTTCCTATCTGAGGGATTGAGGGAGGAAGGCAACCTGGAGAGCTGTACATGCATGTTTCATATAATCAAAGTTCATCCTCAACAGCTTACAATTATATCTATCATAGTTTGGATTATGGTGAAACGTTTATAATCTACAATCCAATAGCCTTAGGTAATGAACCCAGTTATGCCCATTTTGAAGCTTCACCAACTACAGGTACTGCACCTTTAGCCGTGCAGTTTACCAATCTTTCGGTTGGTCCGATTAATTATTGGACTTGGGATTTTGAAAATGATGGTGTAATTGATTCTGATGATCAGAATCCAGTTCATATTTATGAAGAACCAGGAATTTATTCAATTAAGTTAACGATTTATACTCCGGGAATAGGTACCGAGAGAGAAGCATTCCGGTTTGATTATATTACTGTAGGTGACTCTGTCAGTGTGAATAATGATCAAATAAATGTGACCCAATATTACATTCACAACTACCCAAATCCCTTCAATCCTTCCACAACGATTTCATTCGATTTAACCGCTAAGGACGCGAAGAACGCGAAGATAGAAATCTACAATCTGAAAGGTCAGAAAGTGAAAACTCTGCCATTCACCGTGTCTCAAAGTCCCAAAGTCTCTGTTATATGGAACGGAACCGACCAAAACAACAAACCAGTTTCATCAGGAATTTATCTGTACCGTCTCAAAGCTGGCGATGTTGATGTGAGTAAGAAGTGTTTGTTGCTGAAGTGAAGTTAACTTCCGAATGTTTCCGAAAAATTTCGGAATCTTCGGAATGTTAAAGCAAAAGATTATTTTCAACATTCGGAAGAGCTGCGCGCATTCCGAAGTTAAAAAAAACAGCCCTCCTGCAAAAGTGCAGTAGAGCTGTAAAACTGTTTGTTAAAAAAAAAAGAAATCTAATCTTCTTTTTTTTCTTCTTCGCAACAAGGTTTTTTCTTCTTGCTTTCGTCGATAACTTCTTTTGCGCCATCCACAATGCCGCTGAAAACGTCTTTTACAAAATGGGCAACTGTGGGAGCATGTTCCTTGAAATTTTCGGAAATAGTTTTGGAAGCTTTTTTGGCGAAATCTTCTACCGAAGGCTTAACTTGTGTATAACCTTCTTTAGCTCCTTCCAGAGCTTCTTTTGCCAGCTTCTGAGCTTTTTCTTTGGTGTTCATTTCTTCCGCTTTGGTAGTGGAAATGATTTCCCGGGTAATTTTACCAACAGCTTTCACCACATCTTCGCCAGCGTGATAAGCTTTGATAACACCATCTTTCACTTTTTGTGAAACTTTGCTTTCTTTATTTTCCATGTCTGACCCTCCTTTCGAGTTTCATTAAAATTTCATCCCTGCTCACATCAGGGTTTTTCAACCACATATCTGTAGCCATGTCAAGAAGTTTACCAATTTCTTTTCCAGGCTTCATTTTAAAATATAAGATAATATCTTTTCCGTCAATCGGCAAAGCATTTTTCTTCATTTCTTTTTGGAATGCATCAGCTTTCTTTTTTACAATGGGAATTTGCTGCGGAAGATTGTACTTTAGTGCGTGACTTAAATTATCAGCATGGATCAAATCCAGAAGATCAGCCCAGTTATCTCCGGCTTGCCACATCAATTTTCGCAAAGCTTTACCGGAAAGCTTTTCTGCTTCAGCACCGCAATATTTCAATCTCATGTGAAATCTGATAAGCTGTGAAACCGAACTGATAAATTCTCCGGAAAATTTTAACCTCTTTAATATTTCTTTTGCCATTTTCGCACTGGCAATATCGTGACCATAAAAATGAATTCCAGATTCATCTTCGGTTTGTTTTCTCGGTTTGGCAATATCATGCAGAAGTCCGGCAATTCTCAATTTTACGGTTTTGGGACAATTCCTGGTTACCAGCAGAGAATGTTGCCAGGCATCTAAGTTGTGTTTCGATCCCTGTTCCAATCCGATCAGATCAAGCAGTTCCGGAATGATATGCTGTAGCAAATTGAATTTTACCAGCATTTCCAGAGCAGGTGTCGGATCATCTTCCACGATCATCTTTTCCAGTTCATCGCGCCTGCGTTCCCAACTTATATGCTGCAGCATTTCACTGTTTCGCAAAATTCCTTTCCTGGTGTTTTCTTCAATTTGAAAATTGAATCTGGCAGCAAAACGAACCGCGCGCAGCATGCGCAGCGGATCTTCCTTAAAAATAATGTCAGGATCAGAAGTTGAGCGAATAATTCCAGTTTCGATATCTGCTTTTCCTTTGTCTGTGATATCAAGGATTTTACCCGAAACCACATCCTGTAAAAGTGAATTGACCGTAAAATCGCGACGGAAAACATCATCTTCTAAGCTACCCAGTTCCACTTCTGGTTTACGGTTTTTATCTCTATAACTTTCTTTACGAGTCATCACCATTTCGATTTTACAGTTATCGATCTGCACCAGAGCAGTTCCGAAATTATCGTAAATTACAGGTCGGGAAGAAACACTTTTTTGATGCAGGAATTTTGCCAGTTTATGTCCGCCATTCGGTAAACAGACCACGATGTCGATATCATCACTTTCCTTGCCCATTACCTGATCACGCACATAGCCGCCCACCAGAAAAGTTTTCCCGGCAAATTCTGTGTCAATAATTGCGGCTCTAATTTTAGAAATAATAGATTTTGAATTCATCAATAATAATCCCGATCATTTTCCAGAAGATTTCCCACGATTTGCGCTGCAACAGCAATGGCAGCAGTTTCTGCTCGCAGAATGTGATTTCCCAAAGTGAAAGTTGGGATTTTTTTTTCCTTGAATAATTCAATTTCTTTATCGGAAAATCCGCCTTCCGGGCCGATAATGAAACAGATAGATTTTCCCGAAAATTCAGTCAAAATGGATTTCAGCGTTTTATGTTTGCCAATCTCCAGAGCAACTATCGGCTGATAATCAGCAGGATCATCAAGTAGCTCTGTCAGATTTTGTACTTTATGAATTTTCGGAAGATAAGCATTATCGCACTGTTTCATGGCTGCAATTGCAATTTTTTCGAATTTCTCTACAGTATTTTTGGATGCTTGTCTTACAGTCCTGTCAGTGATAATCGGGTAGAATTCTTTGATGCCGAGTTCAGTGAGTTTTTCAATGATAAAAGCATCGTGTTTATTTTTCAGAAGTGGAAAGGCAGCAGCAATTTCGGGTGTAGATTTTTTCTTTTTGCTAATTCTAAAAATTTCTGTCGATAATTGTTTTTTCTGAATTTCTGTAATTCTGGCTTCTGCTAAAATTCCGGCTCCATTTGTCAGTAGAATTTCATCTCCGACTTTCCTGCGAAAAACATGTGAGATGTGATGAAATTCTTCATCTGTGATTGTTAAGTTTTTTGTATTTTCGGTTAAGTTTGGCGTGTAGAAAGAAGGCATGAACTCCCCTAACCCCTCTTCGGCAAAGAGGGGAATGATTCTTCAAGAATGATCAGGTTAACTTTGTAATAATTTGGCGGCATGATTTTTTATCGAGTTTAAAACTTCTTCAATGTTTGTAATAACTGTTTGATTCGTAAATCGAATGACTTCAATTTTAAGATCATTCAGTAATTCAGTTCTAATCTTATCATATTCTTTTTGTTCTATATCCTTATGATAAGGTCCATCGAACTCGATTGCCAATTTAACGGATGGGCAATAGAAATCTAATATATATTTATCGACGCTGTATTGTCTGTAAAACATGAAACCTGTTTTTTTATTTCTGATTTCATTCCATAATTTGTTTTCAGCTGGTGTTTGTTTTTTTCGTAATTCTCTTCTTTTTTCTTTGTGCACGATTTTATTGTAAATTCTCATCAAATCACCAAAAACTGGTAAAATTATTAATCAGATCATTCTCCCCTCTCTTGGTTCGAAGAGAGGGCTCGGGGGTGAGTTTATATAAAAAACTCTTTCAACTTACTGAAAAAACTTTTATGCGGATGCAGCTTTTTTTCAGAATCGTACTTACTTAATTTACTGAACAATTCCTTTTCATCAGCATTCAATTTTGTAGGTGTTATCACTCGCACTTTCACAAAAAGGTCTCCACGATATGAACTGTTTACATGCGGCAAACCCTGGCTGCGAAGTCGGAAAACTTTGCCACTTTGAGTTCCGGCAGGAATTTTCATTTTAACTTTGCCGGAAAGAGTTGGACACAGAATTTCCGTTCCCAAAGCTGCCTGAGAAAAACTGATAGGAAATTCACAAACCAGATTGGCATCCTGACGTTCAAAAATATCATGTTCTTTTTCGTGGATCAGAACCAGAATGTCACCATTCTCACCACCATTTTTACCGCGATTTCCCTGACCGCGCAAGCGAATATACTGACCTTCGGAAACTCCGGCAGGAATATTTATACTGATCGTTTTAGTTTTGGCTGAACGACCTTCACCACCACATTTGAGGCATTTATTCTTGATCTGCTTTCCGCTTCCATGACAAGATGGGCAAGTTACAACCTGTTGAATCTGGCCAAAAAGTGAACGTGAAACCTGACGAACCTGACCGGAACCATTACATTGACTACAAGTTTGTGTGTTTCCATCTGCTGAACCTGTTCCATTACAGGCGCTGCAAGAATCCTGCACATTTATCTTTATCTTCTTATCAATACCTTTATTTACTTCTTCCAAACTAAGTGAAAGTGAAATTTGCAGGTCTTCACCGCGGTTGTTGGATTGTGATCTTCTTCTGCCACCGCCAAAACCACCACCGAAGATATGTTCAAAAATACTACCGAAACCACTATCTCCAAAGATATCGGAGAAGTCGCTGGCATGAGTAAAATTGTCCCAGGTAAATCCGTTATTTCCAAAAGCACCTTCCACTCCGGCATGACCGTATTGATCATACTTCTGGCGTTTATTTCGATCACTCAGAACTTCATACGCTTCGGAAGCTTCTTTAAATTTATCTTCTGCTGTTTTATCATCCTTGTTTTTATCAGGATGATATTTCATTGCCAATTTACGATAGGCTTTTTTTATCTCTGAATCACTGGCATTTTTGTCTACGCCCAGAACTTCATAATAATCTCTTTTTGCCATCTGATATTCCTTATCCTAAATTTCATAAGCCAAAAAATCCCAGGCGGGATTTTAGGCAAAACATTTTAAGAAAGAGCAGATATTAAAGTTAAAAATCACCCTCCGGACATCGAGTGCCCGGAAGGTAATCTGCTCATTCGTATTTATATTATTTCTCCGTTTCTATGAACAGAGAACAATTTGAACTACTTGTCGTCATCAAACCCACAGAACGACATTCGCCGTCCAGCTCCCTTCACAGGGAGCAAATATGGAAATAAGTTTTTAAACATTTATACTTTCCTCTTTCTCCCCCCTGTTAAGGGGGAATAAAAGGGGGTTATTTATCGTCATCGACGACTTCAAAATCAGCGTCTACCGGACCATCCGAGTTTGGTTCACTTTTCTGCTGTTGCTGCTGACCGCCCATTTTGCTGGGATCAAAATCTGCATTTTGAGTTTGAGATTCACCTCCACCCTGAGCTTGCTGTTGTTTCTGCATTTCGGCATAAACAATCTCGCCGATCTTTTGAGCTTTTTTAGCCAGGTCGTCACGAACAGCTTCATATTCTGCTTTTGTAGCAGCACGCTTATTCATTTCTTCCATCTTTTCTTTTGCTTCTTTGATGGCATCTTCTACAGCTTTTCTTTCATCTGCAGAAAGCTTGGAACCGTGTTCTTCCAGACTTTTTTCGGTACTGAAGATAAGGGTATCAAGTTCATTGCGTGCTTGAATTCCTTCTTTCTTGTTTTTATCTTCATCTGCATGAGCTTCAGCATCTTTCACCATTCTTTCAATCTCAGATTCATCCAGAGTTCCGGTTCTTTCGATCTTGATAGATTGTTCTTTTCCGGTTCCCTTATCTTTGGCATGAACATGCAGAATTCCGTTGGCATCGATATCGAAAGTAACTTCGATCTGTGGAACACCGCGTGGTGCTGCCGGAATACCGGTAAGTTCAAAGTTACCAAGTCTTCTGTTATCAGCAGCCATGGTTCTTTCACCCTGCAATACAACGATAGAAACAGCTGGTTGATTGTCGGCTGCAGTAGAGAATACCTGGCTTTTCTTGGTAGGAATTGTTGTATTTCTTTCGATGAGTGTTGTCATTACACCACCCAGAGTTTCAATTCCCAATGAAAGCGGAGTTACATCCAAAAGCAGAATATCGTTCAGATCTTCGTCTCCACTAAGAATTCCACCTTGAATAGCTGCTCCAACGGCAACAACTTCATCAGGATTTACACTCTTGTTTGGTTTTTTGCCAAAGTGTTTTTCTACAGCTTCTACAACTGCAGGAATACGTGTACTTCCACCAACCAACAGCACTTCATCAATATCGCTAATATTTAATTTAGCATCTTTAAGAGCTTGTTTACATGGTTCGATAGAGCGTGCGACCAGATCACTGGTCATTCGGTTGAATTGAGATAAACTCAAATCCAGACTCAAGTGTTTTGGACCGCTGGCATCTGCAGTAATAAAGGGCAGATTTATGTTTGTGCTTTGAGTTCCGGAAAGTTCGATCTTGGCTTTTTCGGCAGCTTCTCTTATGCGCTGCATTGCCATGGCATCTTTAGAGATATCCACGCCTTCCTGTTTCTTGAATTCTGACAGGATCCAATCCATGATCTTCTTATCAAAATCGTCTCCACCCAAATGAGTGTCACCATTTGTGGAAAGAACTTCTACCACGCCTTCTGCAACTTCCAGAATAGAAATATCAAAAGTTCCGCCGCCCAAATCGTATACGGCTACTTTTTCTTCTTTTTTGCTTTCCAAACCATAAGCAAGAGCTGCTGCGGTCGGTTCGTTGATGATTCTTTTTACTTCCAAACCGGCAATTCTTCCGGCATCTTTGGTTGCTTGTCTTTGAGCATCATTGAAATAAGCTGGAACTGTGATAACAGCTTCCGTAACTTTTTGTCCCAGGTGCGATTCGGCAGTTTCCTTCATTTTTGTAAGGACCATTGCACTGATTTCCTGGGGTGTGAAATCTTTGTTTTCCACATCTACATGCACGGTAACTTCACCGAATTTTCCACCTTTTACCTGGTATGTTACATTTTGAATTTCGGAGCCAACTTCGTTCAGTTGACGTCCCATAAAACGTTTGATAGATGTAATCGTATTTTTGGGATTTGTAACTGCCTGACGTTTAGCGATCTGGCCTACAAGTCTGTCTTTATCTTTGGTGAAAGCCACTACAGATGGTGTAGTTCTTGCGCCTTCTGCGTTTTGAATTACAACAGGTTTTCCACCTTCCATCACGCTAACGCAGGAATTTGTTGTTCCTAAATCAATTCCGATGATTTTTCCCATATTTCCTCCTTGTCATTTTCGTGGTTCTGTAACACAAAACCTTCTTTTTTTTACGTTAACTAATTATTTTCTATACAAATATACCATAGTGGGAAAATCTCCCCCAAAAAATTAGAGTCCAGGCCAATTCCTGAGAGAGATAATCCCATGAAAATTATT
>JAIPJH010000009.1 GCA_021734245.1 Candidatus Cloacimonadota bacterium
GGTGATGGCACATATCTTGTAGATTTTATGATAACAGGAACAACTGAACAACCACTTGATTTCACTTTAAGTCAAGCTTGGAAGAAAGTTAATTTGTGGGATTTAGCCGATTTTCAGATTGGCCGAAATGTTTTATCATATGGAAGAATTTGTACTTCCCGTGGTTCCAGAAATCTTCAGATTCAACCTTTACATGTAGCACCAGTTGTCTGGAGTTTCAAGCTTCATAAACAATTAGGAAAAATTCATCTTTATTCAGATGCTGTCTGGCCACAAGTTGGTTTAGCAGATGCTGCTGGAAGATTGGCTTATGAATCAGATAAATTGACCATCGGTGCTTCCGGAGTTATGGGACATTTATCAGAATGGTTTAAAGAAGATGGTACAACAGAAGGAGCTTGGGCTTTCGATATTGATTTTGTACTGGCAAATTTTTTAAGAGTTTCAGGACAATTTAGTAGAGAACGCGTTGGCAGCGAAGATAACTATTATGTAATCGCCAGTTATGATCCTGGTTTTGAGATGCCATACATGGGTAAAAGAATTGGCCGTGTTATTTACGGTGAATGGAGACCTTACTTTGGCATGATAACCAGAAATGGTGATGATGATGGAGAAGGAATGGGAGATAGTAATATGTTTGGCGGTATAAACTACCAATCATTTGAAAAATCTTATATGAAGTTTGAAGTAAATATCGATTCTAATGATGATATCGATCCTACATTCCTAGTACAATTGGGTTATAAATTCTAAAGAAAAAATAATATAGATTAAAAGGTCATGTTTGTTCATGACCTTTTTTTATTTCAAAAAATTATCTATCAGATCGTTCCGATCATATTTTCTTAAAATTTCAATTATATATTTTTTATTACTTGGTTCAAACCATTGGACTAAAGCTTTTCTCAGCCTAATTTTTCTTCCTCTGGGAATATCAATGTTTCTTCCTTCCATGTCCATTTCTGTATAGTACATAGTAGTGCTCAATGACATTGGAGTAGGAGTAAATTCCTGAATCTGTTTTAGTTTTATGTTATTTTTCTTTAGATAAACAGCTAATTCTAATATATCTTCAAACGTTTCACCAGGATGGCCAATAATAATATAAGGAACAATAAATTGTTTCTTACCAATTTTCTTGTTATAAATTCTAAATAATTTTCCGAATTTTTCATACAATTCAAAAGTTGCTTTATTCATCAAATCAAGAACTTTGCTGCTTTTATGTTCAGGAGCAAGTTTCAATAAGCCCTGCACATGATTATCCGATATTCTTTCTATAAACTTCGAATCTTCTAAAGCAAGATCAAAACGGATTCCAGAAGAAACATAAACATTATTCACCTTATTCAATTCCAGGCATTCTTTCAAAACATTTGCATATTGGTCATGTGAAGAATTCAGATTTTCACAAATCTGTGGGAAAAGACAGGAATTCCTTTTACATATTTCGCTGATATCAAGCTTGCAGTACATGCCATACATATTTGCCGAAGGACCACCAATATCCGAGATCGTTCCTTTAAATTCATTATCATTAGAGATTTTTTTAGCTTCTGAAACAATCGATTTTTTGCTTCTTGATTGAATAGTTTTACCTTGATGAAATCCAATTGCACAGAAACTGCAGCCGCCAAAACAACCTCGATGAGAAGTGATCGAATCTTTGATTTGAACGAAAGCGGGATTTTTTGATTTTCCATACATCGGATGTGGTTTTCTGATAAAAGGTAAATCATAGATCTCATCAATTTCTTTCTTACTCAAAGGGCTGGCTGGTTTATTATGAAGCAGATATTTTCCTGCAAATTTATAGCTCAGCACTTTTCTTGTATTGTTTTCGTAGAATTTCTGATATAGTTCCCAGAATTCTTTCTTTGTTAATTGACCTTTAAATTCTCCAAAAGAGATTTCTCCGAGATCCTTTTTGGTGGATGTAACTGTTCCTCTAATTTCTTTAAGTTCATCAATCCTGTGGCCATTATTCAATCTTTCAGCAATTTCCAGGATCGGCATTTCCCCCATCCCATAAACCAGCATGTCCGCTCTGGAATCGAATAAAATAGAATTCCTTACTTTATCGCTCCAGAAATCGTAATGTGGAAGGCGACGCAAACTTGCTTCGATTCCACCTAAAATTATCGGAGTTTCCTTGTAGATTGATCTAAGTTTCTGAGAGTAAACAATAGTTGCCCTATTTGGACGCAAACCCATTTTCCCATCGGGAGAATAAGCATCATTTGAACGTATTTTACGTTGTGCTGTGTAATGATTTACCATTGAATCCATATTTCCGGATGAAACTCCAAAAAATAAACGTGGTTTTCCCAACTTAGTAAAATCTTTATCAGATTTCCAATCAGGCTGAGAGATGATTCCTACTTTGAATCCTTTGGAATGCAGATAACGAGCTATTAAAATAGGGCCAAAACTGGGATGATCGACATAAGCATCGCCAGTAATAATAATTATATCGAGTTGTTTCCAACCAAGACGAGTTAATTCTTCTTTGGTAGCTGGTAAAAAATAGGACATAAAAAAAGCGACGTTAAACGCCGCATGATCATGGATTTAACCGCACCACATTTATGGCTTGTGTGCCTTTATCAGTCTCCATCAAATCAAACTGAACTTCTTCATCCGGAACCAAAAACTTCCGCGATTTCTCTGAGATGGTCACAATAGATTTCCAATGTACAAAATATTCCTTTCCATCATCGGTTAAAACGAATCCATAACCTTTTGAATCGTCAAACCACTTTACTCTTCCGTTCATGTAAACCTCTCAATTTATTGATAAATACAAAGTCAAAATTTAATCATAATTAAGCAAGTATTTTTTTATGAATTTTCTTCTGAGATCATCATTTGATGATCATCTTTTCTTCGAATTATGAATAGAATCTTCTTATTCCTGCCGTTGAGTTTCAAATTAATTTTTCTTCTCAATTTTTCGACCGTAAGGGGAAATCCTCGTGTTTTAATTACTAAATCTCCAACATCAAACTCTTTACAGAATCTTTTAAGTTTCTTTACATCATAACCAAAAACTGTGATTACTTTAAAGCATTTTCCCAGGTTCGAGTTAATTTGTTTACTTCCCGTCAGCAAAGCCAATTTCTCATCAATAAGATCATAACCAATTTCCCAGCCGCATTCCTGCACCAATCCGGCCCGAATTACAGCATTATCAGGTTCAAAAATAAAATTATTAATTGGTCTCACAGCAACTCTTTTATCACTATTCAAAATCTCAGTTTTCTGAGGAAGTAAAACAGCTTTCCTGGTAATTCCAATTGTATGCAATTTTCCTGAACAAAGCAGGATTTCTTTTAATTTTCCATTTTCAGAAATGAACTCAAATGTATGCTCAAAGGGCAATTCCATTTTATTGTAATCCATTGCAGGAGATAACTTTACAGCAATATTTTCGGTTAAATTCCGTAAACTCAAAATATCTGTTAACTTTGGTGACAATTCATTGGGATCTATTTTACGTTTGTTGGAAGGTCTTCTGTCAGGGTCAGAAAATATCGCATCTACTTTTCTATCAAAATCTTCTGCATTTTGGTTTTGGAATGTAACATTTTTTCTGTTTACAATCGAGCAATTATATTTTGCAACTTCAAGTGTATCAGGATCAGAATCAACTGCAAAAACAGAATCTTTATCTTCAGCAAGATGAATAAGATCTATTCCAATTCCACAGCAAAGGTCGGCAATTCTAGAAAACTTCACAAATTTTTCAGCATGATATTTTGCTAACATTGTTGAACTGGCTTGCTGCCCACCTTTATCTGTAAATATCATTTTTTCTGAATTATCTATTTTATGTTTAAATCTCTGTTGAATTTTAATCAAAGATAATAGATCTTTTATCGGAAAATCAGAATATTGTTCTTCTAATTTTGTTATTTCATTAATCGAATAAGGATAATTATCTCTTAACATATCCAGAATTATTCGCTTTTTTTCATCTCTGAGAAAATCAATAATTTTCTTAATATCCATAACAAAAAAGGCGATCCGAAGATCGCCTTTATAAAGCACTAACTTTTATTTAAGCAGTAAACATTTTCTTGTATCGATTTCATTATTATCTACTTTTAGTTTATAGAAATATACACCAGTTCCCACAGATTTTCCTGCATTATCTTTTCCATTCCATTCAACCTCGATAACACCTTTTTCAAATGATTCCGAAGAGATCAATGTGCGAACTTTTTGTCCTCGAATATTGTAAATATCGAGATCAACTTCAGCACCTTCATTCAAAGCAAAAGAAATGGTTGTTACGGGGTTGAACGGATTCGGGAAGTTCTGATTTAAAGCCGCTTCAGCAACTTCCGGCAAGATCTCACCAGCATGTGTAAAAAGTTCATTATCGCTATAAAATCCTGTTCTGCTGTAATTTCCACGATATGTTTTCCAGGGAGTTTTCAAACCTTTTGGAAGTTTTATATCGATAACAAAAGCACCGGTTGACAGACCTGAGATCACATCATAATCTCCATCCCAATCAATGTCTTCCAAACTGGCAGGAGTATTGCCAACCATTCCCACCGGAACAGGAGCAAATTCTACTTCGGTTCCATTGTGATGGTAGACGAACATATTGTTTGCACTGGAAAGAGCGATCAACTCAAGATCATCATCATTATCAATATCCGCTGTGATTGGAGGATTAATAAAATTGCATTCTGTATCGATCGGCCAGCCGGAAAGTTCTGTTCCATCCTGCTCGATGATGCTCAATATTCCGTTTAATGTAACATAAGCAATTTCCAGCTCATCATCATTATCAAAATCTGCTGCGATCGGGCTTGTAGCAATTTTCTGCGCTGTATCTTTTTGCAATAAAATATTTCCCTCATTATCTATGATATGCAACTTGCTGTCGTTCGTTCCAATAACTATTTTAAGATTATCCAATACGATCGGTGCTGTGCAGGTCCCGATTCCCAAATCTACAGGAAATCCTGTCAATTCTTCAGCATCGTTTGCAATGGCATGAAACTGTCCATTCAAAGAACCTATCAAAATATCGTAAGCTCCATCTTCATCAAGATCAGCAGAAGCCATTTCCTGGAAAGTTAACATCGGCATTTCAATTGGGAAGTTGGAAAGCATCGAGCCATCAGTATCTACTACATTCAGGAATTTATCCATTCCAAAACTGACAATTTCGTTTTCATTATCACCATCGAAATCTGCTACTATTGGCGTAAGGAGTTGGTCTGAATTTGCCTGATAATCCAAAACTACGTTTCCTGAATTATCGATAGCAAATATCCTGCCGGTTCTGCTGGCAATAACGATTTCCGGTTCGTCATCGTTTGTAATATCTGCCAACGCTGTACTTTTCCAAACATTTTCTTCATTCGTCCAGGGATAACCACTTACCATATTTGCATTATAACCAAGTAAATTCACGTTTGCATCAGCATCGATCAGCATCAGATTTCGTGATCCATTATCATCAAAGTCGAAAATAATTGGATTACTCAAGATCGAGTTATCGGTTTGCCACGGCCAGTTTTTCTGAAAAAGAGAAACTTCGAAGCTGCGAACATATTCTTTTTCAAAGTTTGCATTAGCATTTACAGGAGCTGTAACCGTGAGAGTGTAGGAATATGAATCATATTCGCAATCCTGAGGAACTTGCACCAAAAAAGGATCTGCCGTTGCTCCACTACCATTTTGGATGGCACCGTAATTTACCGATCCGGTTATCAGCTGAATTGTTGGATCTTCAAAATCAATAGAAGCTGAAACATCAGTAGCATCTGCCCAACCATCCTGGTTTATAAGTTCAATATAAATTTCAATTTCTTCACCAGGATTTGGAATTCCATCCCCATCACCGGTATTAGAATCTTCATAAACAACTTCTCCCGGTGTAATAAATGGGAAATTCCCGTTAGCATATTTTACACCAACGGAAGGATCACCAAATAACACAAGTTCATAATGAACCCATCTTAAAAAATGATTTGTGGCAGCTTCATTTGCCAATACTACTCTTGATTCACTGAGTGCAGTTCCCAACTCTCTGATATCGTTGGTAAAAATTGCTTTAAAAAACTCTATATCATAAGGCTGTGAAGGTCCATTTGTACTTCCCGGACTATACCAGCCATAACGCGTATTTCCTACAAATGCGTAAAGTCCTCCTTCAGCAATCACTAGATTTTCAGCAATACTTTCACCAGAATGACTGGTAGCTTCATCAAAGGCTGCAGGATAACAACCCTGACTGTAAGCAAAACCAAACTCGGTATTTGTGTAGCTGCTGCAATGACTGACGTTCTGACCAAAAACCATCGTCTCATTGGAATGTCCCATATGATTTATGATAGCAACTCCATTATTAATAGCAGATTTCACCGTTTGAGTACTGAAGGTTCCTTCTCTATCGTACAATTTGAAAATATGGTAATCATCCTGCAGACTGGGAACTTCATCAATAACTTCATCCATGTAATCTCCGCCCCAGGTGAGTGGATTATTATTCAGATTTTCACCAAATTTATACACCATGTCATCACTTACGGAAACTTCATCCACATATTCATAAGTTTTGTTGAAAAATCTATTAAATTCATCTTCTGTTTCGGCTGGAATTCTACCTACGGCAATTTCAGGTATCAGGTCAACATCATCTCCAAGTTCACCGTAAATGCCATTTGCATTACCATCCCAGTTATTATCCAGGCAGGAATAATAAGCATCACAAGGCATGTGTTCATCAACAGTTCCACTTCCAGTATTTATATAGACGGTCCTGATCGGAATTATCTCATCATCTCCACCCAGTAAAATGTGTTCCAATGGTGTATCGGTAGTTGAATAAGCTTGATAAGCATCGATTATGAAGTTCTTTATTTTTTCCTGATCGTTGACTCCTGTATATTCAGTATAAATATCTTCTACTAGAAATAGAGCTGTGGAAACTCCATGATCATTTCTCCAAACCAGATAATCATCAAAATAAGGTGCTCTTTCTGTATCGGTAATTATCAACATTGTAAAAGGATCATTAGGATCGACCAGAGTTCTATTAGAAGCAACTGTGCTCTTTCTATAAGTAATTGCTTCCTGGTAATTTACAGTCAATCTCTGAAGAGAGTTAATAACATCATCATTTAATATCAGATTATTATTCTGCTTACTTTCCAGTTCCAAATCAATTTCAGTATTAAAATCGATCTCGGCATTTTCATACCAGGTCAATTCATTTTTTACAGGATTGAACTTATATGGGTAAAGATTCACCAGTAGTAATTCAAATCCTTTGTAACGCTGCGTTCCCAACACTTGAAAATCTTGATTTGGATAGAAAGAATTTGACCCGTAAATTTCTGAATTTATAGGAGTATTATCAGGTGTTGCCAGAGATATTGGTTGTGGCTTTCTTACATGATCTAATGTGCTGATTTCCATTACATTTTCATTTTGGAATGTAACTGAAATATTCTTCAACTTCTGTCCCATCGGAAGAAGCAGCTTTACAGGTACGTAAGGAACTGCCGGATTTCCAATATCCAATTTTATTGGAAGTGCATTTACGATCTTATTTCCTTCTACTCGAGGAGTTTCAATATTAACATTAACAGCATTCAAGATAAAAGGTAAAAGAACTAAAATCAGTAATAATTTTTTCATATCATTCTCCATTTTATATTTTTATTTAATGGTATGCAATTTCTAATCCATTTTCAGTCAAGTGAATTGTTTGTAACGATTACATTTCAAAATTTGTTTAGGAATTATTGACAATAAAATGTGTATTCAGAATTTGGATTTGTCGGGATGTAGCGCAGTCCGGTAAGCGCGTTCGGTTCGGGACCGAAAGGTCGGAAGTTCAAATCTTCTCATCCCGACCATTTATATTGTGGTTCGCAAAGCGAGCACAATAAAAACGAGATTTGACTTTGCGTTTCTTTCATTTTTTCTATGCAAAACATATCGGTTTTTTAATCAATTAAAATTGACTTTCCAGTATCTTTAAAAGACCGAAAGGTCGTCCCGAAGTTGAAATACAAAGTTTGAATTCATCGGGAAAATCTTCTCATCCCGACCATTTTATTTGTAGTTTTCTAAGCAAACCAGTTAGATCAGATTTAGCTTAATATTTTTTCTAGAACCTTAAAAAACATTGATTTCCAAAATAAATCTCGAAAATGAGAAACTAATAAATTTTGAATTTGAAATGAAAAAACAGCATCTTTCTTAGGTGTCTTTTTTGCTTCAATGCCAAGGAATTTCGTTAGGAAGTTATCAGCTTTCCATGTTAACTGGTGTTCGCTTCAAGCAGGGTTTCAGAACAAAGCCTTATAAATTTACGCTCTCAACCCCAGTCTCATTTCATTTTTCTGAAGTCGAGTTCAAAAATCACTTTAGTAAAAGCATTTTCCTACTAATTACTCCTTTTCCAGCTCTTAATCGTGCAAAATAAATGCCTGATGAAACAGGTTTGTTGTTAGCATCGGTTCCGTTCCAAACAACGGAATAACTGTTTGGCGTGCCTGATCCTTCGATACGATTTTGCGAATCACTCAGGATGACAGGCAGAGTTCTCACTTTCTGGCCTTTCAGATTATAAATTTCAATTCGTGCTGATTCGTGTAAATTCGTGGTTTTAAAATAGATCGTCGTGGAAGGATTGAAAGGATTTGGGTAGTTGCTCATTTGTGAACTTGTCACTGGTAACTGGTAATTTGATACTCCCACAGAATCTGCTCCGAACTCATAACAACCCATATCGATGATGGCTTCTCCATTATTATCTCCATCCCAAACTCGTTGATTGAACAACAAATCATGATTGGGAAGATACAAACCTGTAATATTGGGTGTACCACTATCAACACAAGGTGAAAATTCTGTTAACTGATACGGATGCTCTCCGCTTAGTAAAAACAGAGGATCTGAATCAATATTACCATCCAACCAGTTGATTGTTGCCAGATTAGGTGGATTGCCAGGATAGATAGCAGCTTCTCCACCTTCAATATCACTATAACACACATTAAGAGTTGAAGTGATATCGGGCCAATTACCTGTATTAATCTCGTATTCGTAATCTGATGTATTGTTATATAATACATTGTTATTGAACTCTACTTCACCAAATAGACCAAGTGGGCATGTTTGAGAAGTGTTCTGAGTGAAAGTATTATTATTCATCTCAACGCTTCCTGGAGATTTTACAAAAACAACGTAATTTCCATTAGGTGTATAATTATTGGTAAACAGACAGTTACTGATTTTTATATCTGGACTGCAATTTGGTCGTGCACCAATTTGGACAGTATAATTTTCCTCCATTGGAAATGGAGGGATATCGGAATTTGTAAAAACACAATTTTCAAGTTCCAGATAATCATCCGTCATACTATAAAAATTAGATACAAACTGGTTAGGACCTAAAGCATCATTATTATCAAATACACTATTCTTGATTATCGCATTTCCTCCATCTAAACTGAAACCAGATCCTTTTTCCGAATAATTATCAATTACAAACAATTTATCAATGAGTACTTCATAACATAGATACATGTCTATAGAAAAATTTGAATCAAGAAAATTATCTTTTACAATTATATTTGAAAAACCTACATCATTACATTGAAATATATTGATCACATCCATCATAATTTGATCTAAAGATGTAAATGTAAGGTTTTTTAGCAAAGTATGATCTTCTCCTGTAAGATATGACATCTCACAATAATCATTCAATAGTATTGTGTTTTCCATGTTTTCGCCGATCAAGCTTACACATTTCTTACCAGCCAATGGAAATATCTGATTATTTAATGCCTGAGAATATGTTCCAGCAGCCACATGTACCGTTTTTGGATTTAGACTATCAGACTCTATTCTCTGTAAGGCAATGGCAATTGTCTTTAATGGCGTATTCGGAGTGAGTCCATCATTAGAGTCATCACCCAAAGTAGAAACATAGAGGTCATGATTAATTCGATCAAGAAAGTGATTCTGGAATTCTATTGTTAATTCACCTGTACTGGCAATAGAATGTGTATAATATGCATAATATTTAAAATCAGAATCAACTGTAAATGTATCCACAATGACATCTACATCATTGACAGCGTCAGATACGAATAAGTCTAATCGATTACCAGAAAAGTTATTATATAAATTACATAAATTATCTGGATCGAATAAAAGTGTTGATTCATAAAGAACATAAATCCCACCACCAGTAACTGCTTGATTATTGTAAATATTTACTCCAGATAATTCTACATTGGATCTTTGAATGCGCATTCCACCACCACCAACAGCAGAATTTTTAAAGATACGACAGTTTCTTATACTTACATTGGGTGAAGGATGATTGATAGGAGTATATACTACAATTCCCCCACCCAACCTTTTTATATCTCCATAAAGAATCGTTCCTGAACCATTAGTGATGGAAAGTCCTTGTAGTACTGCTCCATCCTCTTCATTGATGAAATGAACACAAGAACCTTGTTGATTACCATCGATTATCGTTGTTGCAATATAAGATTCATCTCCGGTGATCATCTCAAGACTACAAACTGTTATACTCTTGCCATTGTAGTTGATGTTCTCATAGTATCTGCCAGGATAAACAATTACTGTATCAGCATCTACTGAAGCATTGATTCCTTCCTGGATGGATGTGAAATCACCAGTACCGTCGAGGTTAATTTCCCAGATGGTGGAAAAAAGCAACGAACAAATGCTAACAAATACGAATAAAAAAAAGAGTTTAGTTTTCATAGTATCCTATTTCATTCAATCATTTCAATTCCTTCTGATTTCAAATGCTGTTCCAAACATGATATTGTGTAGTCTTATTGTCAAAAGAATAATTGCTTTGCCTTATCGCATGATCTTCCAACTTGTGATAAATCTTATAAGCAATACGTTATAATACTTTTTAATTTTTTACCTTTAATTTTTTACCTTTAATTTTTAACCTTTAGTCTTTGATCTTTGCTGCTTTGCTTCACAAAGTCTCATCTCTCAACTCTTATTTTACCACTTTCCCGCTTCTCTTATCCAAACTTCTGGATTTTCCACCATGAAATTTACGACTTTATCATCATGTAGTATTTTGATTCCATAGTGTATAAAAACGAGTATTTTGTAGATCCTAATATCATCGATATCAGAAAGCTGGAATTGTAAATTATATGTTTTGATATTTGCACCATGAGATTTGAAAATTATGCGTTTATTAGTGAGGAATAACTTTCCACCAGCACTATTCATTCTCTTAATGTGATTGGCAGTATCTTCCAGGATGATCTTCTCATTTTCTAAAAGTTCAATATCTATCAATTTGATATTATTTTTCATATTCTGAACAAATGCATAAAGCATTATACTGAAAAGAATTCCACTGAAAACTCCTACGGCAAATCCCCAATAGACCAGTTTTACGCTAAAACCATTTTGCAGCGAAAATAATCCGACAACAAACAGAGTCATAAAGAATCCAAAAACAGATGCGGCAATAAAATATTTTTTCATTATTTTCCTATTACAAATAAACGGAAATAAACTGCAATTATTATCAGCACATAATTTCCTATAAAAACCACAGGTTTTGACCAATGCAGTCCATTTACCTGAAAACGCGAAATTGGATATAAAAACTGAACCGGAAATGAGTTGAAATTGTGAGTCGGAATATCCATCAGAATATGAAGCGGGGCTGCCAGAAGAAACCAGGGAGCTTGCCCAGAAAATCTAATCCAGAAATAAAATAGCGGGATCAGCAAGACAGTCCACACGGTCAGAGAATGAGTCCATTTATAAAAATTCAAAACCCATTTATTTTCAGGTCGATGATACCATTTCATCATCTCATCTCTAGTTTTGAAGCCAGGCTGCATTTTGCCTTTGAAGGCTTGTTTAGCTAAACTGGTTGTAAAAACGATCAGATCGGGAGCTACGCCTAAAGCAACTTTTTCTACTGACGGCGGTCCCGGCAGTAAAACCAGTGACCAGAGAGAATGAGCGAAGATATCCATTTAAACTTATGTTCCTATTTCTTCCCCTGACAAGAGGAGATGTTCTGCTTTTTCTTTTTGATTTTCTAAGCAGATCAGAGGGATTATTTTAGTTTCCAAAATTCTCAGGCCTCCTATATCGGACAGCTCCCTTCCCAGGGAGCGAATGTGGAATTCACTTTTTTTCATTCCATATTTAAAGGCAGAGGGGTTAATTTTAAGTCAAAACATCAAAAAACCTTCCAGGAATTAGAAAACCTGGAAGGTTGAATGTTATTATTTTAAATTTATTTCAAAAGATCAGCATAAAGAGGGAATTGAGCACAGAAGTCACGCACATTGTTTTTGATGGAAGCAAGTTTTTCATCATCTTCGTAGTTTGTATAAACCTGATGAATGAAGTCTGCGATCTGGATCATTTCTGTTTCTTTCATACCGCGAGTTGTAACAGCTGGTGTTCCCAGACGTATTCCAGATGCAACGAAAGGTTTACGAGTATCAAAAGGAACTGTATTTTTATTGGCAGTAATTCCAGCCAGATCCAGACATCCTTCGATTTTCTTTCCGCTTGGTCCACCTTCTTCTTCGGTTCCCAGATTCAGCAACATAAGATGCGTATCGGTTCCGTTTGAAACAAGATTGAATCCCTTTTCATTCAAAGCTTTGGCCAGAGCTGCTGCATTTTTTATCACCTGCTTCTGATATGTTTTGAACTCCGGTTGTAAAGCTTCGTGGAAAGCTACTGCTTTTCCTGCGATCACGTGCATTAATGGTCCACCCTGAATACCAGGAAAAACCCAGCGATCTACATCTTTGGCAAATTCTTCTTTACACAGGATCATTCCACCACGAGGGCCACGCAGAGTTTTGTGAGTGGTTGTAGTTACCAAGTCGGCATAAGGAATTGGAGACATGTGCTCACCTGCTGCAACTAAACCGGCAATATGTGCCATATCAACCACTAATTTTGCGTCAACTTCATCTGCTATATCACGGAATTTAGCAAAATCAATAGAGCGTGGATATGCACTTGCTCCTGTCAGGATCATCTGTGGTTTCACTTCCAAGGCTATTTTGCGCAATTCATCATAATCAAATTGTTCGGTTTCTTTATTTACTCCGTAAGGCACGATATTGAAAAGTGATCCTGAAAAACTGAGTGGATGACCATGAGTGAGATGACCACCATGAGAAAGTTCCAAACTAAGAATCGTGTCACCTGGTTTGATGATGGCAAAATAAGTTGCCATATTTGCCTGCGAACCGGAATGCGGCTGTACATTGGCATGATCTGCTCCGTAAATTTCTTTGGCGCGTTCAATTGCCAGTTCTTCCACATCATCGATGTATTCACAACCACCGTAATAACGGCCATACAAACTATATTTCAGTTTTCCTGTCTTTCTGCTCCAACGATAGGGATAGCCTTCTGCATACTTATTCGTTAGAACAGATCCAACAGCTTCCAGAACTGCCCGGGAAACAAAATTTTCTGATGCGATCAGTTCCAGATTTTCGCTCTGTCTTTTCAACTCATTGTGCATTGCTTCAAAAAGTTCGGGATCTTGATTTTTAATAAAACTCATTTCATTCTCCTTTATTTTGGAAATTATTTACTTTCATATTTTGTGATTTTATCAATTCTTTTTTGATGTCGATTTCCTTCAAATTCGGTAGTAAGCCAGGTGTCAATAATATCTTTTGCCAGATATTTGGAAATGAACCTTCCTGCCAGAATAAGAATATTTGCATTGTTGTGCATTCTGGAAAGCTGTGCATATTGAACAGTGTGGCACAAAGCTGCCCGAATTCCTGGAACTTTATTGGCAACAATACTCATGCCAATTCCACTTCCGCAAATTAGAATTCCCCTTTTACATTCTCCCTTTGCTACAGCTTTAGCAGCAACAAATCCGGTATCGGGATAATCCATGGAATCAAGAGAATGTGTGCCAAAATCTTTGATCTCATGATCGGATAAGTATTCTTTTATTGCTTCTTTCAATTCATATCCAGCGTGATCGGAAGCTATTGCTATTTTCATAAAAGCTCCTCGATTTCAATGTTATTTTCCAATTCTTTTTCTGCTCTTATGCAGGCAAATGCCATGGAATAAAGTTTATTGCGAACTGAATCGCTCCTGGAAGAAAGTGTTGTAGGGATTTTTGTTCCCACAATTGCAGTAGCCATATCGGCATTGGCAAAATAAGAGAGTGATTTATAAAAAACATTTGCAGCTTCCAGGAATGGAAAGACCAGACAATCAGCATCACCTTTCACACAACTCTTTACACCTTTGTATTTTACACTATCTGCATCTATAGAGAGATCAATGGAAAGAGGTCCATCAACATCAGCATTTTTTATCTGTTTCCTTTCTGCCATTTTTGCAATGAAAGCAGCATCCATAGCTGTTGGAATTTTGGGATTAAGTTTTTCCGAAAAAGAAATTATCGAAACTTTTGGTCGCTTGACCCCAATTTTCTTAGCAGTTTCAATCACATAATTCGTCATAGCAATTTTCTGATTTATATTGGGTCTTGGAATAAAGGCTGCATCAGCAAATATCAATAATTTATGATAGTTTGGAATTTCCGCAATAGTGATAGAAGTAAGTGTTGCATCTGGCAACATTATGCCATATTCTTTGTCCAGCATGCATTTCAATAATTTGTCGGTTGAAATCAATCCCTTCATTAAAACATCACCTTCACCCTTGCTTACAAGGCGAACAGCTTCATATCCGGCAGACATTTCATCAGGCACATCAACTATTTTATAAATACTGCAATCAATATCATTATCAGCACATATCTTCTTGATAACTTTTGCTTTCCCAACCAAGGTGAAATCTGCAATTTTCAATTCATTAGCCCTTTTTGTCGCCAGGATGGTCGTTTCATCCTGCGCATAAGCAACCACCACTCTTTTCCTGGGAATTTTCTTAGCTAATTCGATCAATTTTGTCAATTTCTTGATCGCCATTTCTCCTCCGAATTTTTTCTTTACTTAAAATTGAAGTCTGCATTTAATGTCAAGTTTTGAATAGGTATTGCAGTTTCAAAAAATGCCTTATTAAATGAAATTTTGTAATACAAATTTTACTCTTTGTTCATATAAAAAAACAACTGGGTGAAATAAGAATTTCTTCATTCCACCCAGTTTTATGATTGATTATCTATTGTTTATTCTATACTGAGTTTTTCTACAAGTTGATCTCTAAGTTTGAATTTTTGAATCTTACCAGATGCAGTCATGGGATATTCATCCACAAAAACAACATAATAAGGCTGATTATGGCGAGCAATATTTTCCTGGCAATATTCTTTGATTTCTTCTACAGTAGCTGTTTCCCCTTCTTTCAGTTTGATGGCAGCCAGAATTTGTTCGCCAAAATTTTTATCGGGAACACCGATTACCTGAACATCGCGAACTTTTGGATGAGTATAAAGAAATTCCTCGATCTCACGAGGATAAACATTTTCTCCACCTCGAATGATCATATCTTTTATGCGACCCGTAATTTTAAGGTATCCATCTTCATCCTTCACTCCCAGATCACCGGAATGCAGCCAGCCGTCTCTGATAGCCATTTCATTTTCTTTTTTCATTTTATAATAACCGGACATCACACATTCTCCAGCCATTATCACTTCACCTTGTTCACCAGGTTTGCACTCCTCTTCAGTTTCCAGATTCATTACTTTCATCTGCATTGGAGATAATACTTTTCCCACAGTTGTGGTTCGATGCTCTACATCATCATCCACAGAAGTCATGGTGATAACCGGTGAATTTTCTGTCAGGCCATAAGCTATCGTGATCTGATCACAATGCATTTCGTTGATTACCTGATTCATAACTTCAACCGGACAGGGAGAGCCTGCCATAATTCCTGTACGCAAGGTTGAGGTATCATATTGATCTCTATTTTCAACACCAAGTTCGGCAATAAACATGGTCGGAACGCCATGCAGAACTGTACATTTTTCACTATCGACCAGCTTCAGTACTTCTTCTGCATCAAAAGTTACAGTTGGCAACATGGTCGTGCCGTGCGTAACAGCTGCCAGAATTCCAAGAACACAGCCAAAACAATGGAAAAACGGCACAGGAATACACATGCGATCTTTTTCGGTAAGTTTCATCTGCTCACCAATAAGATAAGCATTGTTGGCAATATTATGATGCGTCAGCATTACACCTTTAGGAAATCCTGTAGTTCCCGATGTATACTGCATATTCACAACATCATATTCATCCAGGTCTTCTTTAATTTTATTCAAATCGTCATCAGAAACATGTGCTCCCATTTCGCTGAAATCATCATAACCCAGAGCGTGGTCTGTAGTTTCATGATCAAACATGATAACGTTCTTCAGCATGGGAAGTTTCTCTGATTCTACTTTACCATTACCAGGCCATTTCGCATCGCTGAGCACCTTTTTGAGCCAGTTGAAATATTCACTTGTTTTAAACTTATCAATCAAAAAGATCGCTTTGGAATCTGATTGCTTCAGCAAGTATTCCAATTCATGTGATCTGTAATTTGTATTCACCGTAACCAGTACAGCTCCAACTTTTGCCAGAGCGAACATTAAGACCGGCCACTGCGGAACATTGGTAGACCAAATTGCTACATGATCACCTTTCTTGATATTCAAAGCTATAAGTGATTTGGCAATTTTATCGACTTCTGCATTGAATTCTTTATAAGTAAGTCGTATATTATGATCTGGATAAACCAGAGCTTCATTATCAGGAAATTTTGAAGCAATTCTTTCTATCAGCTCTCCCAGAGTTTCATTAAGCGGCATTTTATTCATCTTGTATCTCCTTTGGAATTATTGCGTATTATTCCATTTAAAAATTAATTACCTGAATCTTTTCTAAGTTCTCTTCTCAGCAGTTTTCCAGAAACAGTTTTCGGTAAAGTTTCTCTATATTCGATAATGCGTGGATATTTATAAGGAGCTGTTTTCTCTTTAACGAACATCTGAATTTCATGTGTCAGTTCGTCAGAAGGTTTGTAACCTTTGGCTAACACAACAACAGCTTTTACAACGATACCTCGAATTCCTTTTGGGTCTGGCGCACCGATAACAGCCGATTCAGCAACCGCCGGATGTTCAATCAGCACTGATTCCACTTCGAATGGTCCAATTCGATATCCGGAAGATTTGATGACATCGTCGTTACGACCAACGAACCAGAAATATCCATCTTCATCACGATAAGCTTTATCTCCAGTAAGATAATAATCACCTCGGAAAGCCTCTTCCATTATTTTGGGATCTTTCCAATATTCTTTCATCAAACCAGGAGGTTTTGGTTTGCTTTTATCCAAATAAACAGCAATTTGTCCTTCTTCATCGGGAGGGCATTCATTCAGGTCGTCATCGACAATTCTAACATCATGACCCGGAGTTGGTAATCCCACAGATCCCAATTTGATCGGGGTAAATGGGAAATTGGAAAGAAGGCACACAGTTTCTGTCTGTCCGAAAAAGTCATAAATATCCAGTTTAAAGTATTTTTTCCAAACTCTGATCACCTCAGGATTCAAAGGTTCTCCTGCTGCCATACAATATCTCAGACTTAAATTAAATTTACTGAGATCAGTTTGGATAAGCATCCTGTAAACAGTTGGTGGTGCACAGAAAGTGGTAACTCCAAAACGTTCCATCAAGCCAAGTAATTTGTTTGCATTGAATCTCCCAGGATTATTCCACTGAATAACTGCAGCACCCACGATCATCTGACCAAACAGTTTTCCCCAGGCACATTTAGCCCAGCCGGTATCGGAAACCGTCCAGTGCAGATCAGTATCTTTCAAATTCTGACAATATCTGGCAGTTACTTCGTGACCCAGAGGATAATGATGAGAATGAAGCACCATTTTAGGATGACCTGTAGTTCCAGAAGTAAAATAAATCATTAAAGGATCAGTACTTTTTGTTTTGGGAATGTTTTCTTTATCGATGAAAATCGGCATTTCTTTTAATTTTTCATTCAGATCAATCCAACCTGGCATTGAGCCATCAAGAAGGATTTTGTGTTTTACCTTTCCGTAGTTCTTTAAACCTTCTTTAACTGCATCTGTATATTTTTTGCTGGTGATAACACCAACAGCATCGGATCGTTCCATTCTATATTCAATATCCTTTGGAGTAAGAAGTGAAGTTCCCGGCATTGGAATAACACCAAGCTTGAACATTCCCAACATGCAATAATACCATTCCGGGATAGAATCGGAAATTATCAGGACCTTATCTTCTTTTTTGAAACCAAGTTCCTGAAGAAGGTTTACCATTTTGTTTGAGTAAACCTTTAATTCATAAAAAGTATCAAACTTTGCAGTTTCTGTGTCTGGTGCAATTGAAACTAAAGCTAATTTTGTTTTATCGGTATCTGCCCATTTATCAACTACATCAAAGGCAAAATTATAATATTCTGGAATCTCCCATTTCCAATTATTATAAATTTCCTCATATTTTGTTTTGTCTACTTTAGACATACTGCCTCCTTTCATATATTATTTTTCGAATTAATTATAAGATAAAAAAAGTTTTTGAATCAATTTGAGCAAAGATTTTTCATCAGTTTCAATTTCAAAGGGATCAACTAAAGTAATTACCATCATTCATCCTCAACATTTTTTCCATCAATTTTGAAACAAAAAATTTAACCACATGTGTCAAGAAAATTTCGAATTATTAAAAAATGTTAAAAAAATAAGAATTATTATTAAGTTAATTGTTGTTTAATATTGTCATTTTTCGTAAATGATTCTGATTAAGAAGATAAAAAAAACCGGTAATCACTCAATAAAAAGTGAATTACCGGAAATAAAAAAAAATATTGTTAAACTGCTTTTTTGGGAGGCTTCACACCAGCAATAATTCCAGCAGCGATAAGACAGAGAATTCCGCAAATGATGAAAGCAAGTGAGAAGTTGTTCATATCACCAAGTTTTCCACCCATGATCGGTCCAAAAATACCACCAATTCCGTATGCCAGGAAAACCCAGCCATAGTTTTGACCAATATATTTTGTTCCAAAAGTTTCTGCCGTAATGGTTGGGAAAAGAGCAAAATTTCCACCGAAATTAAACCCGATAAGTGCAGCACCAAGATAAAGCAGTCCGGGAGTTCCGGCAATCCATTGGAAGAGAATAACAAAAATTCCCTGAGTTGCCATCATTACTACGATAGATTTCTTACGACCCAATTTATCACTGATTGCGCCCCAGGCGATCCGTCCCAGTCCATTGGCAAGAGAGAAGAATACTGCCATCGCTGTTCCGGCAATGCCAGATGCAACAGCTTCACTAAAACCATTAGCCTGCAAAGCATCCATCGGGAATAATTTCATTAGTCCAATGCTCATCAAACCGGCACTTGCACCAAATACGAAAGTAAGTAAAATCATATAATATTGGGGAGTTCTAAGCATTTGTCCACTTTTCAGCTGTTTGCGTGAATCATCAGATTTTTTCTGTGTTTCGGTTGGTTCCCAACCAGCAGGTTTCCATCCTTCAGGTGGGAAAACCATCCAGAGACTGCCAATGAAAACAGCAACGAAGAAGACAATTCCGTAGATCGTGAATGTAGTGCTCAATCCCAGATTTGCTATCAAATTTCCCCAAGTACCTGCCAGTTTTACCCAGAGTGTAGCTCCAAATCCAAAACCGGCTACTGCTAATCCTGTGATAAGTCCTTTTTTATCGGGGAACCAGCGCATTCCTACAGCGATCGGTACAACATAAGCCAGACCGATTCCTGATCCGCCAATAATTCCTACAAATATAAAAATCAACCAGAAATTTGTGCCACCGAAAAGACCGGCCAGTAAATAGCCAAGACCGAGTACAATTCCGCCGGCCATAGCTAATTTTTTAGGACCCAGTTTTGGCATCAAACGACCGGCAATCACCATGACGATGGCAAATAAAGCCAAACCGGCTGCAAAAACAGCCTGTGTTTGAGTTTTTGTCCAATCGGCATCAACCAATGGCTTGGTGAAAACCGACCAAGCATATATGGCACCCAGGCAAAGCTGGATCATGATTGCACCAACAACTACCAAATTTCTATTCATAACTTTTTTTTCAGCCATTTCCTCTCCTTTCAAAAAAATACCGGAACCGTTTTACCAGTCCCGGCTATGTTTTAATAAATTTTTACTTTATTAATTTTCTTTCTTCAATCAGGTGCTCAACAACACTCGGATCTGCCAGAGTAGTGATATCACCCAGATTGCCAGTATCGTTTTCGGCGATCTTACGAAGGATGCGGCGCATGATCTTTCCTGAACGAGTTTTAGGAAGAGCAGGAGCCCATTGAATAGCTTCTGGAGCTGCAATTGGTCCAATTTCTTTACGGACATGCATAATAAGTTCTTTCTTCAATTCATCTGTCTCTTCAATGCCGCCAATCAGAGTAACATAAGCATATAGTCCTTGACCTTTGATTTCGTGTGGAATTGGTGTAACTGCTGCTTCTGCAACTGCTTCGTGGCTTACAAGGGCACTTTCTACTTCGGCTGTACCGATTCTGTGACCGGATACATTCACAACATCATCGATTCTTCCCATTAACCAATGGTCGCCTTCGTTATCTACACGACAGCCGTCACCAGCAAAATAAATGTCATCATACATTGTGAAGTACGTATCAATAAATCTATCGTGGTCGCCCCACATAGTTCTCATCATTCCGGGCCATGGTTTACGAATGCAAAGTTTTCCGCCTTCATTTCTATCACATTCGGAAGAATCATCTCTTAAAACTGCTGTTTCTACGCCAAACCATGGTCTTCCTGCTGCGCCAGGTTTAAGTGTATGAGCACCTGGGAAGTGGGTGATCATAAATCCGCCAGTCTCAGTTTGCCACCAGGTATCTACGATCGGGCAATTACCATGACCGACTTTTTCATAATACCACATCCAGGCTTCGGGATTAATTGGCTCACCAACTGTTCCCAGAATTCTTAAAGAACTCAGGTCATATTTTTCGACCCACTCATCACCCAGTCTCATCAAAGCTCTGATAGCTGTGGGAGCTGTGTAGAATACAGTGATGCCGAATTTATCAACGATTTGCCAAAAACGTCCTGCATCAGGATAAGTTGGAACGCCTTCAAACATAACAGAAGTAGCTCCGTTTGCCAGCGGTCCGTAAACAATATAACTGTGTCCGGTTACCCAACCAATATCAGCTGTGCACCAATAAACATCATCTTCGTGAATATTGAAAATATGTTTGTGAGTAAGGGTTGTATGCATCAAATAACCACCCGTTGTATGAACAACACCTTTTGGTTTTCCTGTGGAACCTGATGTATAAAGAATGAATAATTCATCTTCAGATTTCATGGGAACTGCTTCGCAGACTGCGTCTGCTTTTGCCATTTCATCATGATACCAGAAATCTCTTCCGTCTTCCATATGACATGGTTCTTCATTAACTTTAGTTACGATAACGCTTTCGATAGTAGGAGTTTCTTTGAGAGCTTCATCTGCAATGTCTTTCAATCTGATATGCTTTCCAGCACGATTGGAAACGTTGGAAGTGATAAGCATTTTGCAATCGGAATCGTTTACACGGCCTTTGATAGCATCAGAGCTGAATCCACCAAAGATGATAGAGTGGATAGCACCGATACGAGTACAAGCCAGCATCACAATAGCCAATTCTGGAACCATCGGCATATAAATAGCAACTCTATCGCCTTTTTCAATTCCTTTAGATTTCAGCACATTGGCAAATTTACAAACTTCAGTATGTAGTTCTTTGTAGGTGTATTTTTTTACTGCATCTTCTTCTTCACCTTGCCACAGGATAGCTGTTTTATTTTCGATTGGAGTTCCCAAATGTCTGTCTAAACAGTTGTAAGAAACGTTCAATTCACCATCTTTGAACCAGGTATGCTCAATTATTCTGTTTTGAGTATCCCATTTGTATTCTAAACTTTTTGTAGGTTTTTTGAACCAGTGAAGAGTTTCTGCCTGCTCCAGCCAGAAGCCATCAGGATCCTTAATTGATCTTTCCCACATTTCTTTGTATTGTTCATCTGAAGAAATCCAGGCGTTTTTCTGTAATTCCGCTGGTGGTGGGAATTTTCTACCTTCATGTGATAACGAAGTTATCGCTTTTTTTTCTGCCATCTTGTTATATCCTCCTTTATTTTTAAAAAATTTTCATAAATTCGGACTCAAATTCTTGAGCTTGCTTCACAGAGTCAAGAACTTTCTCTTTAACTTTTTGAATGTATTTAACCTTATTAGTTATAAAACCTTATGCTTCGGGTAGCTAATGAATAACTTATGATTGAACATATTTCATTTTCATCACAGATTAATCTGAAATTATTAGATTTCAGCACAATTTTTGAGTTTATAAATCAATCCAAATCCAACCAAACATTTTCCAATCTATTATAACTGGAAATTTTCCCATCTTTAAGATCGTATAACCAACAATGAATTTCAAGATTGCCATTTTCTACGATTTCTTTTACGTAATCGAAACTCAGTAGATTCTTTTTCTGCTGAAGTACATTTTCTTTGATCGTATCAAGGATCAGGTCTTCACCATTTTTATTTTTTGCTACTTTTTTTGCAGGTTCGGCAAATTGCAGCCAATCGTGAATGTGATTTCCTTCTTCCACTCCCTGTACACAAGCTGTAATTCCGCCACAGTTTGTATGACCACAAACTATTATGTGTTCAACTTTTAAATGTTGAACTGCATATTCCAAAACTGATCCTGTGCAACTGATATCAGCATCTTTCGGTGGGATTATATTTGCGATATTCCTCATCACAAATAGTTCACCTGCTTTGGCATTGACCACAAATTCCGGAACAACACGAGAATCTGAACAACCGATCCATAATACTTTGGGATGTTGACCATTTTCTACAAGGTCCAGATAAAATTCCTTTTCTTCACTAAATTTCTGAGAAAACGTTTTATTTCCTGCTCGTATTTTTTCTAAGCTCATTTCTTCTCCCGATAATAATTCTTTTGATTCCAGATTTTTGTTTTCATCTGGATGTCAAACATTTTTAAGTAAATATACATCTGTTGTAAGCAAATAACCATTACGATTTCGATTATTACACTTGACATTCAATAGCACTCAAAAAAAAATCTAATTATAAAAAAAATTGGTGAGGAATATATGAGCAAGAAATCATTTACAGTAAATCTAAATGAAGAGTTAATTGCCAAGATCAAGAAACTGGCAAAAATGAACGAGCTGAAAACTTCGGAATTAGTCAGCTGGGTATTATCGAATTTTGTAAACAATTTCGACATCCTAAAAGAGAAAACAAAAACCGAACAAACAGCAGAATCTGATGATGAAGAATATGTGAAATATTACAAATCACTTCGTAAATTTCTTTCCACCGGAGATATTCCAAAAGATGCTAAAGAATTTTTGGTAGGATAATAATTTCCGATTAACAGTAAGCAATTAGCTTAATCCTTTCCATTTTTTTTTAAGCTATACTTATAAGCCTAATTGGAAGTAAAAAACGAAGAGTAATATTTTTTTTTTACTACTCATGTTTTTATTTTAAATAAGGATACCGTTTAAATAAAAAAAACTTCGAGCAATCACCTCGAAGTTTTTTTTTATATTATTTTGTAATAACTTAACTTTTATTTACTTCAAAATCCCTTTCGAAATCACAATTCTTTGAACCTGGTTTGTTCCTTCATAGATCTGGCAGAGTTTTACATCTCTCATTATTTTTTCTACAGGATAATCTTTAGAATAACCATCACCAGCCATAACCTGTACAGCATTTGTAGATACTTTCATCGCCACATCGGATGCATACATTTTGGACATTGCGGATAAAATCGAAAGATCTTTTTGACCGTTATCATAAGCCCAGGCAGCTCTCCATGTCAGCATTCTGGCAGCTTCAATTTCGGTAGCCATATCAGCCAGCATAAATCCAACAGCCTGGTTTGCTGCGATCGGCTTGCCAAACTGGATGCGATCTTTGGCCCATTCTCGTGAAATCTCATAAGCTTCTCTGGCAGCACCCAAACTAAGCGCAGCTACACCGGTTCTGGTTCTATCAAAAGTTTTCATCGCCACCAAGAAACCGCGACCTTCTTTGCCTAATCTATTCTCTACCGGAACTTCAACATCGTTATATTTAATTTCGTTTTGCACGGAAGCATTCTGACCCATTTTTTTCATTTTACTCACGATTTCTACCCCAGGAAGATCGGTAGGAACGATAAAAGGCGTAAGGCTTCTGGCACCTTTTTCCGGATTCGTGAGGGCAAATACAGTATGAAATGCTGCAACTTCACCATTTGTGATAAAGCGTTTATGACCGTTCAAAATATATTTATCACCCTTTAGAATAGCAGTAGATTTGATTCCTGCAACATCGGATCCGGCATTTGGTTCAGTAAGGCAGTAGGCAGCAACAGCTTGTTGTTCTTTTATCAAACCGAAATATTTTTTTTGCTGTTCGTCTGTTCCGCTAAGAAGTAAAGGAGTAAGAGCTAGTGTATTTGCATCGATGCAAATGCCTATTCCTACACATGCTGCACCGAGTTCTTCGGAAGTTATAGCGCTTTCAAAAATTCCATATCCATTTCCACCCCATTCTACCGGAACGGGACCATTCATCATTCCTTCTTTATAGGCTTGTTTTACAATATCCCAGGGAAATTCACAAGACTCATCATACTTCATTCTGTTGGGTCGAATTAATCTATTTGCGAAATCACGGTATTTTTCCCGTATCTCCATCTGCTTATTGGTCAATGAAAAATCAATCATTAAATCCTCCGTTTTTTTTAAATTTGTTTCTATTCATTTTTTAAAAGTATTTGTGTCAAACAAAAAAAACAAGCACGCATCCCCCGAAAAATTTGGGAAGGTATAAACCTAATTTATTGTAATAAATGAAATTTTTGCTAGTTTACCCGTCCAAAACCTTATCCAGCAAAGAATCTTGATACCAGAAATATATCGGACAACTGTTTCAACCGTTTGCACAAATAATAAGCCATTGAAATGGTTACTATAAAAGGCTTTGTTTGCTTTTCACATGACTAACCCAGTGAAATTGAATTGATTTCACAGGTTAAAAATTCATGGGCTTGAAAAAAATGAAATTATTGTGTTTTTTTTTGTTGCTTACTGAAAAATAAATATTTTTCGGGGGATGCGTGAAAAGATAAGAAACATGTTTCAAACATTTAGAACCGCTTGAAATTGATTTAAACATGAAAAGCTGAAAATCGAATTTTCATTATTTACCCCTCTGCCTTTGGCATCTCCCCTCAAACAGAGGGAGAAATTTCGGAAAACCCCGACGCAAGCGTCGAGGAGTTCTATTGATTAAATGAATGGTTATCAGCTTGCTTTGGAAACAGCAAATGAGATTTTTCCTGTTCAAAATTAAAATTGAATTATTTTCAATATTACTAATTTCTGTTACTCAATTGAACTTGATATGATTAACAAATCACTTGACGATTTGACGCTGAAAAAATGCATATCATTCTTAAAAATGATATTATTATGAGGATTAATTAATGGTAAAAGATCATAACAAAATCAAAAAATATAAGCCCAAAAACCATATCAGAATGGTTACTGCATCTTCACTATTTGACGGCCATGATGCTACTATAAACATAATGAGAAGAATCATCCAGTCAACTGGTGCAGAAGTGATCCATCTAGGACATAACAGATCAGTTCAAGAAATAGTAGATTGTGCTGTTTGTGAAGATGTACAGGCTATTGCGATCACATCCTATCAGGGTGGTCATATTGAATTTTTCAAGCACATGCTGGATCTTCTCAGGAAGAAAGATTGCGCTCATATAAAAGTTTTTGGCGGTGGTGGTGGAGTAATTCTTGCCGATGAAATAAAAGAGCTTCATGAGTATGGCGTTTCACGAATTTATTCACCTGACGATGGAAGAGTCATGGGACTTCAGGGTATGATCAATGATATGCTCGAAGCTGTCGATTTTCCTACCGGAAAAAACAACAAAACCACAATAAAGGGATTAACATCTACAAAAGATAAAATCAATAATATTGCCAGGCTCATTTCAGCTGCCGAAAATTATCCGGAAGAAGTAAAAGACATTTTAGCTGAAGTCACCTCTGTTGCAAAAGATCAATCAGCACCTGTAGTTGGCATAACCGGAACCGGTGGCTCAGGTAAATCATCCTTGGTTGATGAAATAGTAAGAAGATATTTAGCTGATTCTGCAGATAAAACGATTGCGATAATCTCAGTTGATCCTTCTAAAAGAAGAACCGGAGGTGCACTGCTGGGTGATAGAATACGCATGAATTCTATCAATAACTCTCGGATCTATATGAGATCGCTGGCTACTCGACAATCAAATCTGGCTTTATCAAAATATGTAAGTGATGCTGTGAATATTGTGAAAACAGCAGGTTATGATCTTATTATTCTGGAAACCTCGGGTATCGGTCAATCCGATACAGAGATTGTTGATCACTGCAACGTTTCGATGTACGTGATGACTCCTGATTATGGCGCTGCAACCCAATTGGAAAAAATCGATATGCTGGATTTCTCCGATATAATTGCCTTGAATAAATTCGATAAAAGAGGATCGCTCGATGCTTTAGCAGACGTAAAAAAACAGTATCAGAGAAATCATGGTCTCTGGGATGATGATCTTAATAGTATGCCTGTTTATGGAACAATTGCTTCACATTTTAACGATCCTGGTGTGAACAAATTTTATCATGCCCTAATGGACAAAGTAAAAGAAAAAACAGGTATAGATTTTTCTTCTACAATCGAGCATCCAGATGAAATAAGTGAAAAGATCTTCATAATTCCTCCCAATAGAACTCGATATTTGTCTGAGATCAGCGAAACTGTTAGAAATTATAATACATGGGTGGAAGAACAAAGTGAAATAGCGCAAAAACTCTACAATCTGAAGTGTTCCCAGGAAATTCTTGATGAAGAAAACCCGAAAGAAGCTCTGAAACAAAAATATGAGGAAATCGAACTGGAATTGGATGGTTACAATAAGAAGATCATTGATGACTGGGAAGATAAGAAAAAGGTTTATGAGGATGATTATTACTTCTTCAAAGTTCGAGATAAAGAGATCAAAATTGCAACTAAAACCGAGAGTTTATCTCATTTGCAGATTCCCAAGATTTCTCTGCCATCCTATAAAGCCTGGGGAGATATCCTGAGATGGAATTTAAAAGAAAATGTTCCTGGTGAATTTCCTTATGCTGCCGGAGTTTTCCCTTTCAAACGAGAGGGTGAAGACCCTACCCGAATGTTTGCTGGAGAAGGTGGACCGGAAAGAACTAACAAAAGATTTCATTATGTTTCACTGGGATTGCCAGCCAAGAGACTTTCTACTGCTTTTGACTCTGTAACTCTATACGGAGAAGATGCAGACCGAAGACCGGATATATATGGAAAAATCGGCAATAGCGGTGTTTCAATATCCTGTCTTGATGATCTGAAAAAACTTTATTCCGGATTCAATTTAGCTGATCCCAAAACATCTGTTTCGATGACCATTAATGGCCCGGCTCCCATGATGGTCGGATACTACTTCAATGCCGCTATAGATCAGCAATGTGAAATCTATATTAAAGAAAACCATCTGGAAGACGAAGTAGAGAAGAAAATTGCAGCAATCTATAAAAAGAAAGGTACAAAGCGTCCAGAGTACCAAGGAGAGCTACCTGATGGGAATGATGGCTTGGGATTAATGCTGCTGGGAGTTACAGGAGATCAGGTTTTACCGGAAGATGTTTATGAAAAGATCAAAACTGATACGCTTTGCAGAATTCGCGGTACAGTTCAAGCTGATATTCTGAAGGAAGATCAAGCCCAGAATACCTGCATTTTCTCAACGGATTTTTCATTGAAGCTAATGGGTGATATTCAGGAATATTTCATTCAACACAATATTAGAAATTATTATTCGGTTTCCATCTCCGGGTATCACATAGCAGAAGCAGGAGCAAATCCTATTACACAGCTTGCGCTCACTCTTGCCAATGGATTTACATATGTAGAATATTACGTTTCAAGAGGAATGGATATCAATAAATTTGCCCCTCATCTATCCTTCTTTTTCTCCAATGGTCTTGATCCTGAATATTCTGTTCTGGGCAGAGTTGCCAGACTAATCTGGGCTAAAGCTATGAAATTGAAGTATAAGGCAAATGAACGTTCTCAAAAGCTGAAATATCACATTCAAACTTCAGGAAGATCACTGCATGCCCAGGAGATAGATTTTAATGATATTCGAACTACTCTGCAGGCACTTTACGCAATTTATGACAACTGCAACTCTTTGCACACAAATGCTTATGATGAAGCGATCACAACTCCCACCGAGGAATCAGTGCGAAGAGCGATGGCAATTCAGATGATCATCAATCACGAGCTTGGTCTGGCAAAAAATCAGAATCCTCTGCAAGGCGCATTCATTATAGAAGAACTTACTGATCTGGTAGAAGAAGCTGTAATGGCCGAGTTTGATCGATTGACAGAAAGAGGTGGAGTTTTGGGAGCGATGGAGACGATGTATCAAAGAAGCAAGATACAAGAAGAATCGCTTTACTACGAAACTATGAAAAATACAGGACAACTGCCGATCATGGGTGTAAACACATTCCTTTCATCCAAAGGTTCTCCCACAGTTTTACCTGGAGAAGTAATCCGTGCTACCACGGAAGAAAAAGAGTATCAGATCATTATGCTGAAGGAGCTTCACAAAACTCAGGAAAAAAAAGTAGAAGTTGCTTTGAATAATTTGAAGGAATGTGCTTCCAGTAATAGAAATGTCTTTGAAATGATGATGGAAGCTACGAAAGTCTGCTCGATCGGGCAGATAACTCACTCCCTATTTGAGGTGGGTGGCCAGTATAGAAGAAATATGTAACAATATTTTAAAATAAATTATTGAGGCAGGAAGATGGATTATAAAATACTGAAATTAGCTGTTGAAAATAGTATTGGTGTTATCACAATATCAAGACCGGAAGCTTTGAATGCACTCAACACAGATTTCTTTAAAGAAATGGATTCACTGTTGGATGATATTGCAGGGAACAATGAAATAAGTGTAGTTATAATTACTGGAGAAGGTAAAGCTTTTGCAGCTGGAGCAGATATTGCCGAAATGTGCGATAAAACACAGCAGGAAGGCTATGACTTTTCCAAATTTGGACAAGCAGTTTTTGATAAAATAGAAAAGCTGTCTAAGCCTGTTATTGCAGCAGTTAACGGTTTTGCTCTCGGTGGTGGATGTGAACTGGCGATGTCCTGTGATTTTAGAATTGCCAGCAGTAAAGCCAAATTCGGTCAACCTGAAGTAAACTTGGGTTTAACTCCCGGATTTGCCGGAACCCAAAGATTATCTCGCCTGGTTGGTTTAGCAGATGCTTTGTACTTACTATATACTGCTGATATGATAAATGCTGATGAGGCTTACAGACTGAAACTTGTGCAAAAGGTTGTAGAACCTGAGCAGCTTATGGAAGAAGCTCTGTCAATTGCTCGCAAAATTGCTTCCAAAGGTCCGGAAGCAATAAAACACATTAAAAAATCAACTCGGAATGGTTTCAATACAGATTTTGCTTCAGGGTGTGAAATCGAAGCAAAAGCTTTTTCTTCACTTTTTGAAAAAGAAGGTGCAGAAGGAATGAAAGCGTTTTTAGAGAAACGTAAACCTAAATGGTAAATAATACTAATAAATATTAACATAGAAAAAAATATACAGGAGAACATAAATAATTATGAATTATGCTGAAAGATTACAAAATGTAACCGTTCTGGGAGCTGCCGGCAAAATGGGAAGTGGCATCTTGCTGCTTACAGCCATTGAAATGGTGGATAGTAGTTTTCTTCCTGAAAACAAGGACAAAAGATTTGTTCTGAATGCGATGGATATTTCCGATGAAGCTTTATCGGGATTGATGAAATATCTGAAAGTTCAGGTAACAAAAATTGCTGAAAAGAAAATGGTATTATTGAGGAAAATGTACAAAGATCGAAAGGATCTGATTGAAAATGGCCAAATTATCGATGAATATGTATTTGATGTGATGAATATTGTACGTCCGGTTACTACTTTAGAATCTGCTTATAAATCCAATCTTATCTTCGAAGCAGTTGCAGAAAATGCAGATCTTAAGATCAAAATTTTCAAAGAGATCGACGAAAACAATCCTAACAAGCCCTGGTTTTTTACCAATACTTCTTCAGTTCCAATTACAAAATTAGAAAATGAAGCAAATTTAAAAGGACGCATTTTAGGATTCCATTTCTACAATCCGCCAGCAGTGCAAAAACTTGTAGAACTTATTCTCACGAAAAATACAGATAAAGAAACCGAAGAATTCGCTTTAATTTATGCCAAGAAACTTAAGAAGAAGATAGTGTATTCCAATGATTTCGCTGGATTTATCGGTAATGGTCACTTCATGCGTGATGCTCTTTATGGCATCAACAAAGCTCTGGAACTTGCAAAAAATGAAAACATCTCAATTGCTGAAGCAATATACATTGTTGATAAGATCAGTAGAGATTTTCTGATTCGTCCTATGGGAATATTTCAATTGATCGATTATGTTGGAATTGATGTCTGCAGTTTTATAATGGATGTGATGAATCCTTATCTGGATGATGAAGATTTGTACAGTCCTGAACTTCATAAAATGCTGGAACTGGGTGTGAAAGGTGGACAACTCTCCAGTGGAGCTCAAAAAGATGGTTTCCTGAAATATGATGGCGGAAAACCGGTTGCAGCTTATGATTTTGAAGCAAAGAAATATGTGGATTATGCAGATATTCAAGCTAAATGCGATGAAAAAATCGGTGCAGCTCCAGCTACTCAAAAACCCTGGAAAGCTGTTAATTTCAATAAACAGAAATCTGATATTCTGACAGAATATTTCCGTGAATTGAATGCAACTGATTCTTTTGGCTGTAAACTTGCAATCGATTATTTGCATAATTCCAAACAAATTGGTAAGAAGCTTGTCAGTATGAATATTGCTAAAACTGATGAAGATGTGAACACTGTTCTTTTGACAGGTTTTTATCATGCCTACGGACCCATAAATAACTATTGAGAGAGGATGATATCATGAAAAAATTACGAAGAAAAGTATATATGGCTGCAGGCTATAACACGATTTCTCTTGGAACCGGTAGAAAAGAATTTCATCCCAAAAAGCCCCGTCCGGGTTTGGAACATTATCTTAAAGAAGCTGGAAAAGCAACACTCGAAATGATCGGTGGTGCACAGAACGTAGATGAAAGTGTGGTTGGAAATTTCATGGCAGCCCGTTTTAATAAACAGGGACACCTGGCTGCTTTTGCACCTATGATCGATGAAGGTCTTCGCTACAAACCTTCTGTTCGTGTAGAAGGTGCTTGTGCTTCGGGTGGATTGGCTTTGGCAACTGGGATCAAATCAATTTTAGCTGAAACTGCTGAAGTTGTATTATGCCTTGGTGTGGAAGTTCAGAATACTATGAAAGCAATTTATGGTGCAGACGTTCTGGCTGGAGCTGGCTGGTTCGGAAAAAGAAAGGACGGACACGCCTATTTCTTCCCCGGACAATTTAGTAACAGAGCAGGAGCTTATTACGACAAATATGGTTTTGATTATGCCAGAAAAGGCATGGCAACCTGGTATAAAAATGCAATTGAGAATGCCAGACTTTCTCCAACTGCTCAGGAATATCATAATACAACTGATGATTTGATGGCAGTAGGACTTACAAAACCAAACGGAAAAAATTTTGTAGATCATCTGAGCGTTTACGATTGTTCTAAAGTGTCTGATAGTGCCAGTGCGATTGCTATTCTTTCGGAAGAAGGCTTGCAACGCTGCGGGATTAATAAAGAAGATGCAGTTGAAATTATGGGCTACGGCCAATGTGAAGAAGATCTTACAGAGGAACCCGGAAATATGACAGAAGTGAGTACGATCAAACACACAGTTCATCAAGCTATGGAAAATGCAGGTATCACTAAAAGTGATCTTGCAACAGTTGAATTGCACGACTGTTTCTCTATTGCTGGTATTTTGGGAATAGAAGCTCTTGGTTTTGCTGAACCGGGAAAAGGTGCAGGTTTTGTAGCTGATGGAAATACTGCCAGAGATGGTATTATTCCTACAAACACAACTGGTGGCTTGGTAGGTTGGGGTCATCCAACAGGGGCAACCGGAGTTCATCAAGCGGTTACTATTTGGGAACAGCTTACCGGCAAAGCTGGTGCTGCACAGATCAAAATAAAAGAAGAAAAACCTTACGGCATGACGATAAATATGGGTGGAGACGATAAAACTGTTGTTTCTATAGTTTATAAAAGACCATAATCTAAGGTGTTAGATGAATATACTACGAAAGCGGTGCAGATTTGTACCGCTTTTGTTTTGACCCTATCCCGCTTGCATTTTCGGAGGTACGCTATAAAGAATTTGGTATAAGAAGAGCATGAGGATATTATAAATAAGTGGTTCTAAAGTTAGAACCTGGAAACTATATAAATTGAAGGAGAATTATGATGAACAATAAAATTACAAAATTATTTAATATAAAATATCCAATAATCCAGGGTGGCATGATCTGGTGCAGTGGAGCGAAATTAGCAGCTGCTGTCAGCAATGCCGGCGGATTAGGTTTGATCGGAGCCGGATCGATGTTCCCTGATGTTTTACGGGATCACATCAGGAAATGCAAAACCCTTACCGATAAACCTTTTGGAGTGAATCTGCCGCTTTTGATGGGAGATGCGGAAGAAAAGATCAACATCATTTTATCTGAAGGTGTGAAGATCATTTTTACTTCAGCCGGCAACCCGAAAACGTGGACTTCGTATTTGAAAGAAAAAGGCATGATCATGGTTCATATTGTTCCCGGAACAAAATACGGCATCAAAAGTGAAGCCGCCGGTGTGGATGCTATCGTCGCAGAGGGTTTCGAAGCAGGTGGGCATAACGGCAGAGAAGAAACAACTACCATGTGTCTGATCCCGAAAATTACGGAAGAAGTAAGTATTCCGGTAATTGCTGCAGGTGGAATTGGCAGCGGTAAAGCAATGGCTGCGGCTTTTGCCCTGGGAGCAGATGCAGTTCAGATCGGTTCTCTTTTTGCAGCATGCAGAGAATCATCCGCACACGATAATTTCAAACAAAAGATATTCGAAGCTAAAGAAGGTGAAACGCTTTTGATGCTGAAAAAACTGGCTCCGGTTCGACTTCTGAGTAACGATTTTGCTTTTGAAGTTTATAAACAGGAGTCCACAGGTGCTTCCAAAGATGAACTCAATGAACTTCTGGGAAAAACCAGAGCTAAAAGAGGAATGTTCGATGGAGATATGCAGGAAGGTGAGCTTGAAATCGGGCAAGTTTCATCAATGATAGATAGGCTAAAATCTGCTGGAGAAATTGTTGAAGAGATTTGGTTTGAATATAAGAAAGTATTGAAGAAAATTTCGCTGTAGAGTAAAACCTAACTATATAATGTAGTTTAATTTGCTATACTCTCCATTTTATATCGATAATGTTCAAATTTCGAATTTCCAGGCACAATAAAATTCTTTAGGGTGACGATCGGGAGGACAAGCAATACAGGTGGTTTTTATTCTTGGATCAATAGTTTTTGCAAACTCACTGTATTCTACAATTCCAACGCTTTTGCACGGAAAGTCTGGAAGTCCTTTCTTTGATCGAGCATATTGTACTCTGCATCTATTCATTTTAAAAACAAAAGAGTTCTCCGATTCTTCTGAAATACTCTGAATATTCAATCTGCTATATAATCTAAAAGATAGAGCTTTTTTTAATCCCCTTAAACCACTGTTTTCCGGAATATTATGTCGTGCCATAATTCGCTTTGCTTCAATCCGTGTAAATATTCTCCAAGCTTCTGTATCCAATTCAATTGCTTTTTCAAGTCCATAATTTTTTTCTACCTGTTGAAACCACAGACCATCATGAGCTAACCAATTCTTTGCAAAATCATCCAGCATTCCGATCAGTTGCTCCTTCGACATTTTCCTTAAATCCATAATTTTCCTCCATTTATTTTTCTCTTATATCTTCTGCATAATTAATTTCTTATACCGACCTGTTAGTTATTCTCAGCTAGAATATGTCAAACATTTTTCTTGCTAAAGAAAGTCTTAGAAACAAATTTGCAATTGAAAAGAAGATAAAGTAAATTAATTAAGAAAAATTGGAGAAAAAAAATGAAAGAAAACACCTTACTTTTGATCAAACCTGATGCCACTGGCAGAAACGAAATTGGTCGGATCCTGGCGAAAGTAGAAGAAAACGGATTTGAAATTAATAAGCTGAAAATGTTCAAAATGGATAATGAATTGGCTAACAAATTCTACGCTGAACATGTGGGAAAACCTTTCTTCCCAGATTTGAGCGAATTCATGATGTCCGGCAAGATAATTGGGGCTATGCTGACCAGGGAAGATGCTATATTGAAATTGCGTGAACTGGTTGGAAATACAGACAGCACAAAGGCGAATCTCGGTTCAATTCGAGCAGTACATGGAACATCTAAGGGTGAGAATTCTGTACACGCTTCCGATAGTCCTGAAAGTGCGAAAAGAGAATTGGGATTGATCTTTCCTTAATTCGAGTTTTTATTAGTTCAAATAGCAAACCTTCCAGGTTTTCGAAAACCTGGATGGTTTTTCTTTTACAATAATTTCAGCAAAACCTATTTCAATTTCTTATATTCTGTTAAACCTTCCCGCAAAATCTGCATGGCTTTTTTCAGATCAGTTTCATTCAAAATGTAGGCAATTCTAAGTTCGTTTCTGCCCATGTTTGGAGTGGCATAAAAACCCTGCGCAGGAGCAAACATCACGGTTTCAGCTTGGTGATCAAATTCTTCCAGCATCCATCTGGCAAAATCTTCCGCATCTTCGATAGGCAGTTTGGCAACTATGTAAAAAGCACCCTTCGGAATCACACAAACCACATCTTCAATCTTCTGTAATTCTTCGAAAACAAGGCGGCGGCGTTTGTCATATTCACCCAGAACTTCATTAAAATAATCTTCTTGCAGATCGATTGCTGCGGTTGCAGAAAGCTGTTCCAAAGTAGGTGGACACAATCGAGCTTGCGCAAACTTCAGGGCTGAAGCAATCAGTTCTTTATTTTTGGAAATTATACAACCGATCCTGGCACCGCAAGCACTGTAGCGCTTGGAAATACTATCCACCATGATCGCTCTGTCTGCGATTTTTGGGAAAGCAAGAATACTTGTGTGAGAATATCCATCATACACGAATTCACGATAAACTTCATCGGCGATAACATAAAGGTTGTGTTTTATTGCCAGTTCAGCGATTCTTTCCAGATCTTCTTTTGTATAAACTGCTCCGGTGGGATTGCCGGGATTGCACAGCATGATCGCTCTGGTTTTAGCATTGATCAATTCTTCGAATTTTTCGCTGGCAGGAAGTTGAAATCCATCTTCAGCATAAGTTGTTATCGCTCTTATCTTGATTCCGGTCATTGTGGCAAAACCGTTATAATTGGTATAAAATGGTTCGGGAATAATTAGTTCATCACCCGGATTGCAGGTAACTAACATAGCAAAAACAATCGCTTCGGAACCGGCAGTAGTAACTAAGATATCTTCTGTTTCGAGATTGATTTTGTAGCGAGAATAATATTCGACCAGTTTTTCACGGTAACTTTCCAAACCCTGAGAAGGACCGTAAGCCAGAACTTTATCGCTGTAATTATGATAAACATCTATCATTTTGGCAGGTGTTTCAATATCGGGTTGTCCAATATTCAAATGATAAATTTTCAATCCTTTTTTCTTAGCAGCAATGGCATAAGGCATCAATTTTCTAATCGGTGATGCCTGCACATCTGTGGCACGACTTGATAATTTCATTTTTTCCTCACAATGTATTAATTTTATTTTCTTTTTCCAATTTATCCATGGCATCTTGAACTTCAGCCAATCGAGTGTCTATTTCCGATTTTTCCATAATTTGTAAAGGTTTTCCATAAGTGATGTTTACATGGCTGAATAAATGCGGTAATCTGAACTTGTCCCAGGAATTAAAAACCTTCTCTTTCTGAAGATCTAAAGCTACTGGAACTATCGGATTTCTGGTGAAATACGAAATATATAGAAGCCCGTCTTTGATCTTCTGATTTGGACCTTTAGGACCATCCGGAGTAACGGCAAGAGAAAATTTTTTACTCATTTTTATCATTTTTTTTACAGCAGAACTTCCACCTCTTCGAGATGATCCACGGGCAGTATTATAACCCAGAACATGAGCCGGGCCTGCGATCAATTCTCCATCTTTAGAAGATGAAATTAAAATGACATTTCCCTGTTTGCGATGCAAATATAATAGAGGAATCATGTTGCGATGCCAGAAAGCATAAATTACATTTCCTTTGGGTGGCTGATTGCGTAGATTGAAGCGCAGAGTTTTGCCCAGGATCAGCACGAACCAGGCTGCCAGATACTTTTCCAGAAAAAATAGAATTCTACTCATCGATCAATTCTGTTACTATCTTGGCAACTTCAGTTGAAGCTGTTTTCTTCTGTAAAAGATCATGAATTTCTTTTAACTCGTTTTTCATCTCTTCATATTCGATTTCAGATTCCAGAAATCTTTTTATATTCGCTGCGATGTTCACGCCATTTACTTCATTCTGAATCAATTCCGGAATCAGATCTTTATCCAGAACAATATTGGGAAGACCAATTCTGTCGATCTTGATAAATCTTTTTCCCAGCTCATAAGAGAGTTTACTGGTTCTATAGGCTATCAAAAACGGCGTTCCCAGAAATGCAGTTTCGATAGTAGCTGTACCGGAAGTTACCACCATGAAATCTGAATGTTTGATCATTTCATAACGGTCAGATTCGATTATTTTAGGTTGAGTTTTTGCTTCCTTCAAAAAGCTCTTGAAAACATCATCATTCACAGAACTGGCTCTGGAAAGCAGAAATTCATGTGTTTCAGGATTGAATTCTGTCATTGCTTTTAAATATTCAGGCAGCATCTTTTTTATTTCGTTATCTCTACTGCCGGGTAAAAATCCCAGCCATTTCTTGTTGGAATTCAATTTGTATTTTTTTGCAAAATCAATTTTGTTCAAATTAATTTCAATTTCTTCAGCAATCGGATGACCAACATAAACGGAATTGACTTCATGCTTAGCGAAATATTTTTTCTCGAAAGGAAGAATGTAAGCTATCTGATCGGTAAATTTCTTAAGTTTAAAGATCCGTTTATATTTCCAGGCCCAGAATTGTGGAGAAATGAAATAAAGAACTGGTATCTGAAAGCTTTCTGCCATTTTGGCAATTCTCATGTTCAGTCCGGGATAATCAACCAAAATAATTAAATCAGGTGAATTTTGACGAAAAATGTTTTTGATCTTCTTTTCCACTTTCCAGAAGAATAATATGTGTTTTAAAATCTCACTAAAACCCATCACGGAAAAACGTTCAAATGGAAAAAGCGGTTTAAAGCCAAATTCCTGCATGTGAGGCCCGCCAATTCCGAAGTTTACCCAATCAGGTTTCAGATCCTTTAATTTCTGCAAAACTATCGAAGCATGCAGATCACCCGATTTTTCTCCAGCGATCCAGAAGATCTTTTTTATCATCAAAGGCTTTCCTCAAACAGTTCTTCAATACTGGAAAGTTTGGAACGGTCGATACTGAAATTTACATAATTGGCAAAGTTATCCAAGATGATGAGAGAATTTACATTGGCATCTTTTCCTTTCAAATAGGAAAGTCTTTTGAAAAATGCCAGATTTACATCATGAACTTTTTCGTAAATTTTGATTAAACCTTCTAATTCCCAATCCGGTTCTTCCCCTTTTTTATTTTTAAAATATTGCTGAACCAGATACATGCTCATGGCTCGATACAACGTTTCCTGTGGACTGGCAAAAGGCAGATGGAACCGGACCATAGGTTTCAGTTTGGAAAGGATCGGACAGCCGGAAGTTGCCATGATAATTCCGATCATCGCACTAACTCCCTGCTGTAAGGAAGTATGCTTGCTGTAATTTCGATTTTTGGTTTCCAACACAAATACAGAATCTTCAAAACTTACAGAATCTTTAAAAAATTCCATGATGGGAAACAGATTTTTGGCGACCGGACAGTATTTCACTTCTTCAGAGTTCAATGAACAATTCGGGCATTGTTTGAATTCCAGCAATGACCATTCAGGTAGATCTTCAGTTTCTTTTGGAATGATGCTCAAAGTTTTTGCATCCACCTGAATCTTGAAATCTTTTTGATTTCCATTCACGTCAATTATGTGATATTTAAAATCTAAAATCAAATCTTCACTCAATTCTCCTCCTCGTTAGATCACGGCAAAGTTCCAAAACTGGAACGAAGCCGGATAATTCCCGGCGTAGCTTTGCAACGCCGGATTTTTCTTAATAACATCCGATTGTGCATAGCTCATCGGATCGTTGATCATAAAGCAAAAAACATTCGGAAGAATCCGGCAAAAGCCGGATGCATTCCGAAGTTTCTCAACAACAGATCGCAATAAATTCATCACAACAACACCAAAGCTGCTATATACGAACAACCAAAACCAATTAAACTGGGCAATAAAAGTTTTCCAGCAAAATCTTTATATTTTGCCCCATAAAATTCGATAGAAACCGACACGCAGGGATGAACAGGCGAGATCATGTAGCCGATATAAACTGCTACATACATGATGGCAAAAGCCAGCGGAGTTAGCTCTGCAGCACCATAAGTGGAAATGTAAATTGGAATCAGAATTGAGATGGGAAGTTGAACTCTACCCGTTGCCAGGCTCAGAAAAGCACCTATAAAAATTATCAAAAAGCTTTTGGAAAATACAATTTTGGAAATCTCTTCCGAAACGGGCGAAGCCTGAAAAACATGCAGAAACAGGAAAACTCCAATTATGATCAAGAAATATTTCCAGGGTCTCATTTTTTGGAAAATAGTTTTAAAATCAGTGAAATTCAATTTACCGATTATTGCAGTTAAAATCAAACTGGATGAAATCCCAATCAGCAGAGATATTTCGTCCATCATGCCCAGATTTGATAAAGTTATGTGAATGATCGGTGCTGTTAAAATGATGATCAAAGGAACCAATAATTTACTTATATTCAATTTCTGCGGTCTTGGCATATCTCCTTTTATAGATCGCAAAAAGAAAAAATAACCAAGAAAGAAAAGCAGAAAAAATGCTGGTAAGATGAACAATATTATGCTGTAAATATTTAATCCAGCCATTTTTGATGCTGGCAACAAAGCTCCCAGTGGATAGATCAAAATTAAAATATGACGAAACCAGACGTTGATCGCTGCATAGTGATCATCGGAAATATCTTCACCAGCCCGAATCAGCATGGGAGCAGAAAGCAGCGCACCGCCGGGAATCGGTAAAATCCCCATCAAAGCCGGAGATAACCCCAGGAATACCTGACGTTTCAACTGTAGATTATCCACCAGATCTCTCAGTAGTCCACTCACCTGCAGGCTTCCACCGATCATCGGGATCAAGCCAACCGCGATCGCTAATAATAGAATATCAGTTTGTGTGATCGTTCTGACGATTTCTTCACCAAGTTTGGGAAGTGAAAGATTGAATAATCCTAAAACAACTGCCCCGATTATCAGGGCCAGCCACAAACTTTTCCTGGCAATGATAACAATCAACGCCAAAGCTACCAGAAAACTGATCCAGATGAGCATCTGAAACTACTTAATTTCCTAATATTTTTATATACAGTTTCCTATTTCTAGGACCGTCAAATTCACAAAAATAAATATCCTGCCAGGTTCCCAGAACCAATTGCCCGTTTTCCACGATGATCTGCTGATCACAACCTATCAGAGAACTTTTTACATGAGCATCAGAATTGCCTTCCAGATGACGAAATTCTTTGTAGATTGGTGATATCTTTTCCAGAGAAAAAAGCATATCTCGCGGAACAGTGGGATCAGCATTTTCATTGATTGTAACAGCCGCTGTGGTATGCGGTACAAACAAGGTTATTATTCCATTCTTAATTCCTGATTCGCGGAGAATCTTATTTACTTGAGAAGTTACATCGACCATCTGCTGCCGGCTGGATGTACTCACATTGATCATTTTCAGCATTCTTACCTCCAATTTTCACAGATCAGAATTTACTTCACAGTTTTATATGTCAATCAATTCGCATCATATTTTTCTTGACGAATAAAATCATCAATCGAGCTTCTGAGAAAAGAAAATTCGAAGTTGGAGGTCGTATGAAAAAACTTTATGTTTCACAAGACGATAAAGTGATTCTGGGAATTTGCGGAGGAATTGCTGAAAGCTATGGATTTAATGCCAACCTGGTTCGCTTCTTCTTTATTGTCTCACTTTTCGTGGGAACGGCTGGTTTCTGGATCTATCTGGCTTTAGCTTTCATAATGCCAAAAAAAGATGCTGCTCAGCAGATCATCGACGTGGAGCCGCAAACAGATGAAGAAGGAAAGAAAAAACTGATTCGACTTTGGGAAGGCAGAATGCTGGGAGGCGTCTGCATTGGAATTGCCAGATATTTTGGCTGGGATGTTACTCTGGTTCGGGTTGGGTTTGTAGCTCTTTCTTTTGCCGGCTGGATCGGTGTTATCGGCTATGTAGCTCTCTGGTTTATTCTTCCAAATGAAGATTAAGGAGTTCTGATGCCGATAATTACAATGGAAAATGCGGGAAGCTTAAGCAATGAACAAAAGCAAGAATTGATAAAACGATTTACCGATGCTGTTGTAGACATTACAGGCAAACCTGCTAATTATGTTTACGTTCGCATCGATGAAGTACCACGCACTAATTTTGGCATTGGTGGTAAAAGTTTAGGATAAAAAATTTTGAACTGGAGTTCAGGCTTGACTGGACTTAAGAGCAAAAATTCTCGAGCACAGACGGAACTTAACTCAAGTCTTTTTCCCGTCATTTTGAAGCAATTCCCCTCTTGAGAGGGATGCGACTTTAGTCGCGGGGTGTGTTCACGTTGTGCTTACGGCTTCGCAAAGCTTCGCCGGACACAGTCGAGGGTAAAGCTAAAAAACCTCAGGAAGACGATGTTTTTTTTAGTCATTTTGAAGCAATTCCCCTCTTGAGAGGGGTGCGACTTTAGTCGCGGGGTGTGTTCACGTTGTGCTTACGGCTTCGCAAAGCTTCGCCGGACACAGTCGAGGGTAAAGCTAAAAAACCTCAGGAAGACGATGTTTTTTTTAGTCATTCTGACGCAATTCCCCTCTTGAGAGGGGTGCGACTTTAGTCGCGGGGTGTGTTCACGTTGTGCTTACGGCTTCGCAAAACTTCGCCGGCACAGGTTGGAAGAATCTCATTGCAATTGCGAGATGTAAAGCTAAAAGAATGTTCACGAGATATTTCGAATGTAAAGTTAGAAGAATCCTCAATATGACGAATTACTTTTTCTTCCTTTTTTCGTCTCATTGCGGAATAAAAATTGCATCAAATATTTCCGCTTCAAGCTCTTGGGCAAAAAATTTTGCAGAAGCTTGACAGCAGAAATGAAATAAGTTAACATAAAATTAAGAGTTGGATTTGAACTTTGAAGGAAGGGGGAAGATGATGAAAAAGATCGTACTATTGGGTTTTGTATTGCTTTCTGTTTTATTAACTGCACAATTTGAACCATTTGAATCAGTTGATGAAACCCCTGGTAACGAAAGCTTCCTAGGAAATGAAAGCTGTGCAACTTATAATGGAACAGCTTATTGGACATATTTGAAAAAAAATAATGGTCTGTTGGAAGTAATGCTAGCAAAAAAGCAAAATGACTTAATTGAATATTTTGTTGTCGTCGATAATCAAACATCCTACACTGATTTTTCCAAACCCACAATTTCAATTTCCGAAACAGGTTATATTAACGTAGCTGTATATACTCATAATGGTAGTTTACAACTATTAAAAATTTTCAGGTCTATGGATAATGGCAACACTTTTCAAAATATTGCTAGTTACCAGATTGGAAGCCAGGCGATTGATTCAAATCCATTTTTTAGTGAATCCGATAATATCTATCTAATGGGAAAAACCTACGATTCAGGAGTCTTTGAAAGATCATTAGCCAGCTTTCAGGTTTTCACAGAATACGAAACGAATGAAAATGGTATTCCTGCTCAATCTGGACCTATGACATATTGTGGAGCGAATGGAGAATATTTTGGACCGATTCATTCCAATGATGATATTTACATCAGTGAATATGGCGGCTGGCCGGTATTTCATGATTCTGTAACAACAGCAGGACAATTTATCTCAATTAATGGAACAATTCCCTATGATGATGTTTTTTTAGGTGGATATACCGAAAACGTTGATCATCGTAATATCGATGCGAGCGTTCTACCAAACAACGCTGCTCATATTGGAATGGGTGTAGATATTATTTATATGAAATTGAATGGTGGATCAATTCAAACAAAATATGGTAATATTGTAATAAGTGACACCCTCGAGATTCCAGTTTACAGTTGGTTTCCGCAAGAAGCTGCAACTGCAAATATCATGGCAAATGCCAATCAAAACTGGTTTGAAGAAACTGACGTGATCTGGACAAATGAAGTAACCATCTACGATACAATCTGGTCGACTGGACCAACGCTTCCCATTTCTCCTTACGGATCAGCTTATTATTTGCCGGATTCCGAATTATGGATAGAAGGAGTGCTATCAGGTAAACTTGTTGTTGGAACATCAAAAAATGTATATATAGTTGATGATATTACTTATGCCAATACAACACCAGGTACACCGCCAGACGATCCAAATAATCCAAATACGACAGATTTTTTCGGTTTGGTTTCTGAACAAGATATTGTTATAAAATATAAACATCGCGATCCTTTTATGAATAATGTAATAAGATCCGGAAACTGCAATGATGTATACCTTTATGGTGCTTATGCAGCTTTAGGATTAGGATCGGGAACAAATCCTCAAGACGATGGAATCTTTACTTTCGAATATCAGCATCCGCACGGTTCAACACCAGATTTTGTCGCTTTAAGCCCTTACACGATGCAGGATACTACTTACACTTTTGTTGATCTTCACAAATACATTTTTCCAATTCAAGATAATTTACCGGCTAATATCGATGGATTCAATTTACACGGCAATATGCCAGTTGCTGCATATTTTTGCTGTGGCTATCCTTATGAAAGTGATGAATATGCAAACTCTTATCCCAATAACGATCCGCAAAATTACATCTATCCATATGGAACGGATTTTCCCTGGTACAATCCTGTTTGGCCGGAATCATCGGAAGATATCGTTTTTGAAAGGGGAACAATTCACCTTTGGGGTTCTATGGCTCAAATGAGAAAAGGTTACATTCATCGCAGTGGTAGTGATGATTTCAATCATCCACCTGGAAATAATGAATGGGATATCGATAATTTCCATTTCGATGGACCTCATCCTAGTACAGGTTATGATAAAAATTATCATTATGACAGCAGATTGAACAGTGTCGAAATTCCAAATTATCCCACACTAAATTATGATGTTATGAATTTTGAAAGTTTAAATCTATATAAATCAGATAATAACGGTTTCAGTTTTGAAGAAACCCATTCTTTTCCCATTTCTTCTGAAATCTCAAATTACCATTTCGATACAAAATGTGAAAAAATAGTAATCGCTTATCAACTTGTAAACGATGATTACCTTCATTTAATTTATACTGAGAATAATCTAAATTATGAAGTATATGCTCTTCCCATTATAGATGGTACATTCAAAAAAGTAGCATTAGCCAATGATGTAATCATACTTCTAATTTCATACCCAAATCAAGATGTGGTTGCCGAATTCGATCCAATTAGTTTGGATTTTAATGTTTTAGGAAACTACGAACCAAGTAATTTGACCTCACTTGTTTCAAACCCAGCTGGTTCTGTAATCTACATCCAGGAATCAGCAAACACTACTGAAACAGATTTTGATTTCAATTATACTAATACGAATTCCATTTTGGGTGGAATGTACAATTGGCAGTCACAGTTTTCGAATATCAACCAGGAATATTCCGATCTGGGAATAAATATTATTTCTGATGATCAGGTAATATTAAATCTTCTTTTTGCTGAAGAAAATGCAGTTGAAAACTGGGGTAATCTTCATTCTTCTACTGGTTTTCTAGATGATTTCGTTGGTATTGTTCATTATGACGTTATAGAATCAGGAATATTACTCTCCAATTACCCCAACCCCTTCAATCCATCCACAACGATCAGCTTCAACGTAACGCAAAGTTCCGACTTTGCGACAATAGAAATCTACAACTTAAAAGGTCAAAAAGTGAAGACTTTCCCGATCTACCCATCAACTGATCAACCGATTAACTCGGTTACATGGAATGGAACAGATAATGACAACAAACCCGTTTCATCAGGAATTTATTTTTACAAATTGAAAGCTGGACAACTTGAGAAAACAAAGAAAATGTTGCTGTTGAAATAGTAAACTTCGGAATGCATCCAGCATCTGCTGGATTCTTCCGAATGTTGTTTGTATTTTATTAATTTAACAATCTGATGAACTGCGGACAATCAGATGTTGAGAAACAATCTGATGAACTGCGGACAATCGGATGTTGAGACACAATCCGATGAGCTTCGCACAATCGGATGTTGAGGATTATCCGGCTTCGTTCCGAAAATCGAAACTACGCCGGGATCTTCGAGGAGGAGATATGTTATTTAGAAAATTTAAAATCGTTCTAGTTATTTGCTCGATCTTGTTTTTACTTTCCTGTACAAAATCTACCGAACCAACTGATCAAACAGTTTTCCAGCCATTGAATATTAGCGATTTCTGGGATTTCTATTTTAGTACGAATGACTCCGTTCTTAGATATTCAGTAGAAGAAAAACTTGATTTGCAAGTTGATGGTGAGTTGAAAGAAGTAAGCAGGATTAAAATGGCTAATCTTAATTACTATCAATTCAATGATGACGACGGTTTGCATGCTGTAAGAAAATTGCAAAGTACAACTGGGCAAGACAGTTTACTGGATTATTCTTATCTGCTTTATAAATTCCCTGTCGAATTAGATGAAACGTGGATTCAAGATCTCGATAACGATGGATTTACAACAGGAGATAATACTGTAAAATGTGTTTCCAAAGATTACTTGATCAATTATGATGGTGAAAATTTACACTGCCTTGTTTATAAAACCTATAGCCCTGATTTAAGTGATAACTACGTTCTCTCTTATTTCTGTCCTGGAATCGGTTTGATAAAGCAAACAATTTTCGACTTGGAGAATAACTCCATCCAAGAAAAGTATTTGGTTGAATATGAATTGAACTAACTTCGGAATGCATCCAGCATCTGCTGGATTCTTCCGAATGTTGTTTGTATTTTATTAATTTAACAATCTGATGAACTGCGGACAATCAGATGTTGAGAAACAATCTGATGAGCTGCGCACAATCGGATGTTGAGACACAATCGGATGTTGTGAAAGATTCTGCTTGCTTCTTTGCAGCCTGCCAAAATATTTTGGGCTGCATGAAGAAATGGAAGTTAAAAAAAAATATAAATAGAAGGTTATTATTCTTTTTTGGAATGATATTAATTTCCAATATCCTGTTTTCTTTCAATTTCTTCTCCCCCATTTCAAATTCGGAACGCATTAACGTAACTAACGAAAAACGTGAATTTGTTCTGTCGCACAATCCTGTAATTATCAATTCTGAATTTGTAATTAAGGACTCCATCCAACTCAAAAGAAATCAGGATTACACAATTGACTATCTAACTGGAAAAATAACCTTCACTCAAAATTTGGGAAACGTTTTTGTTGAATATCAAAAATATCCAGCAGATCTAAAAGAAAAATTTTACCTGTTTGAAGAACAGGAATATTCAGTTGATAAAAAAGTAAAACTCCCGCCAAAACGAAATCCGCTGTTTTCCAATACAACTAAACTGCAGATCTCGGGAAGTAAAACCATCGCTGTCTCTGTTTCCCGAAATGAAGATTTCAGTTTAGATCAATCTCTGTTCCTGAAAATGGATGGTGAATTAAGCGAAAATTTAAACATCGAAGCTCAACTTTCCGACAGCCAAACTCCTATCACACCAGAAGGAAACAGCCGGGAAATCAGCAATCTGGACAAAGTTTTTCTGCGGCTTTACAGCACAAATTACGAACTGGCTTTTGGTGATCTTGAAGTTGATTATCATAACACGAAGTTTATGAATTATGCTCCCAAATTCGAAGGCTTGAAAGCAACCTGGCAACGCCGAAATACTTATCAAGCTGCTTTGGCAATTTCCAAAGGAAAAAGTACTTCCATCCAGTTTGCAGGCGTTGAAGCTAAACAGGGTCCGTATTATCTGACCAATAATTCCTCTCAACTTATTCAGGTGGTGGCGGGAACGGAACAGGTTTTCTTGAACGGAAAACAGATGCAGCGCGGTGATGATTATATCATTGATTATGCGGAAGGAAGTATCACATTCGACAATAAACATTTCATTTCTTCCAACTCTCTGATCCAGGTAAATTTCCAATACAGCGACGAATATTTCCGTCAGAACATGTACCTGGCGCATTCAGAAGTAAATATTTCAGAAAAATTCAAGATCAGGAATTACCTTGTTTTTCAGAACGATGACAAAGATAATCCTCTGCAGACCGAATTTACCGAAGCGGATATCGATTCTCTTACAAGCGGCGGCGATAAGGAAATTTGGGGCAGCGGTGTTTATGAGACAGAAGATGGAGATTATATTTTAACCGATAACGGCTTTTATGAGTATGTTGGGAATGATTCTACGATTGTGGGAAATTATACAATTCATTTTGAATTTGTAGGATTTGAGCAGGGAGATTATGACTTGGTAGATAATGAAAATTACTACATTTTCGCGGGAACTGGAGAAGGCGATTATCTACCGATTACCAAGCTTACAGCACCTCAGAAAAAAGCCAATTATGATTTAATCCTGGATTACGAAACCGAAACTTTCCAAACTTCTGCTGAAGCCATTTATACTCAACATGACAGAAATACTTACAGCAAAAAAGATGATGGAGATAACGAGGGATTCGCAGCAAATTTTTCTACTCGCTATTTTCCAGACCTTGATCTTATCAAGCCAGATTTTTCTGTTAATTACAGGCTGATCGGAAAAAACCTGAATACTTTTGCTGAGCTTTCCAATCCGCTGGCAAATTATGAATCTGTGCAAATTCCCGATTCTGTTGCCAATAACACTTTCAACGGAAATTTAAAATTCAATATAAAAGATTTCATCTCTCCTGAATTCAGATTTTCCCAAAAAAAAGCCAAAGATTTTGCCGATCAGAATTATTATTACTTATCAAGTATTTCTAAACAATTGAAGTATATTCCTGCCATCAATTACAAATTCGCAAAATTGGCTAGAGAATATGAAACCAGTCAAACTTTCAGATTTGATCAACACGATCTTGACAGCAGATACAAGATCAACTGGCTGCAGTTCAATTTTATCTATCATAACAAAGAAACAGATCAGAAATTAAACATTTATTCATCCCAAATCTCAAACAAAAACTGGCAAATTGGGATGCAGACAATTAATACAAAAAAATTTGGTGTTGAGTTCTTTCTGAAAAAAGAACTTCAAAAAACTGTGATCGATACAACAGATGTTCCTTTTAAAGATGAAACATCCTATACTTTTGGCATCAATTCCAAACTTAATCTAAAGAATCATAATGCAGATCTTCAATTTTCGCATAGAGAAATTTATGATGATGTGGAGAATGATAAGAAAAATTTTGATCTGGCAGAGATAAATACGGGAAATTCTTTCTTTAAAAGATCAATTTCTCTTACTTCCGGTTACGCTTTCCAAAATGTGGAATTCTATCCCAAAATCCGGGAACTGCAGCTTATCGGAGAAGGAATGGGTTCTTACGATGAAGATTCACTTTATGTTGGTTTTGGACAAGGAGATTACGATTGGAAGATAGTTGAGATCGATTATGATAATCCACAAATGAGCGTGGAAGTAAATACAAATTTTACTCTGAACTTAACTCCATCCATGATCACCGAATCTTTCCTGAAAAAAATAAAGACCGAATCTAATCTGCAGATCTCAGAAAATTCTAAAGCAGCCGATAAAACAAAAATCTACCTGCTGAATCCTGATATTCTAATGAATAAGGAAAGTTCTCTGTACAGTAGAATACTGCAGCAGCAGACGGTTTGGCTGGATATCATAAAGAATAAATTGAGAGCCAAATTGCGCTATAAACAGGAAGATATTCTAGATAATCGATACAATGAGATTTCGGAAGAAACCAATAAACTGAATTGGGAAGGCAACCTGAGATTTTCGGCAATTTCCAAAACTGTCATCGAACTGATTTTAGAAAGAAATGAAACCGAAGAATCTCGCTATCAATCCTTCTCGGAAATCGATAGCTATGCTCTGGAAATCCGCAATCAAATTACCGATGATGCCAATTTGAAATCCGCTCTGGAATACGGTAGAGAAGCAGGAAGAAAAACAGATAATTCAAGTGATTATGAGATTGCTTCTTACAAGTTAACAGAAATATTAACTTATTATCTGAGTAGCAAATACAGATTTTTTGGAAAGGTCAGCTGGAAAAGAAATGAACGTACCGGATCGGAATTTCTGAGTTTTTTGGATGACAAGAAAGACGGTAATATTATTAAGTGGAATCTGAATTTTGATTATAGAGTGAGTTCGATCACTTCTGCCCATTTTGAATATTCAGGAGAAGTAATTCCCGATAAACCGACCGAACACAAAATAAGTTTGGAAGTGAAAGCTGAATTTTAGAAAATTTATCGTCTACTTTCACTCCCTTTGTAAGAGAGCTGTTCGACGAAGGAGAACTGTGGGTTTTGAAATAATAACAAAAAAATGAAAAATTTGCTAACTCCTTAGTTCTGCATTGTTGTGTAAGAAAAAAAACGCAGAACATTTCCCCTTAACAGGGGAACAAAAAGGAGATAAGATTTAGAAGGAAAAAGTATGATAGAAAATGTAATGAATTCGTTGAAGGAAGCAGCAACTCATTTTGCTCGTTTTTTGCATGAAACAGAAAATTCCGAAACAATCCTGGCAGCTTCGGAAATGATAGCTGCAGCGTTTTCCAAAGGCAATAAAGTTCTTATCTGCGGAAATGGCGGCAGCAGTACAGATGCCATGCATTTTGCCGAAGAATGTACCGGCAGATTCCGCAAAGACCGCCAAGCTTTGCCAGCAATTTCTCTCACCGATCCATCACACATCACTTGCGTTGCCAACGATTTTGGATTTGATCAGATTTTTGCCCGGGGAGTGGAAGCTTACGGAAATGAAGGTGATATTTTCATTGGAATTTCTACCAGCGGAAATTCTAAAAATGTGATCGAAGCTGTGAAAACTGCTAAAGAAAAAGGCATGAAAACGATTTTTTTGACTGGAAAAGATGGTGGGAAACTGTCTGGGAAATGCGATCTGGAAATCATCGCTCCCGGAGAAACAACAGATCGTATTCAGGAAATTCATATCTGCGTGCTGCACATTATTATAGAAACTGTAGAACGAATTGTATTCCCGCAAAACTATAAATAATGAAATTAGTAGTGCAGAGAGTATCACAAGCTTCAGTTAGCGTCGATGAAAAAATCATTTCCACGATTGGAACAGGATTTCTGATCATGATTGGCGTAAGCATCCATGATGATGGAAACCAGATCGACTGGCTGGCAAAAAAGGTGAGTGAATTACGCGTATTTCCCGATGAAAAAGGTAAAATGAATTTATCGATCAAAGATATTGGCGGAGAAGTGCTGTTGGTTTCTCAATTTACTTTGTATGCCAGTTGTCAAAAAGGCAGACGACCAGATTTCAATAATGCAGCCAAGCCGGATCTGGCAGAAAAACTTTACCTGAAATTCGGTGAAAGCCTGAAGCTAAAAGATGTGCCAGTCAAATTCGGTGAATTCGGTGCTATGATGCAGGTGAAACTTTGTAATGAAGGTCCGGTAACGATAATTCTGGAACGATGATAAAGAACATAATTTTTGATCTGGGAAAAGTTCTGATAGATTATGATTTCAATCTTTTTTTCCAGGCTTGTGGTTTGGAACCTGATAAAATTGATTTTAAAGATGACATTTCACTAATTTTGAAATTTGATTCTGGTCTTATCTATCGTAAAACATTCTATAAAGAAATGAAAACAAGTTTCAATTTTGATCTTATTCAATCTGATTTTGAAAAAGCCTAGTGCAGTCTGTTTTGGGAAAATACTAAAATGATCGATTTTGCCAAAAAGTTATCTTCCAAATATAAGATATTCATTCTTTCCAATACAGATGAAATTCATTTTCCATATATTTGGAAAACTTTTCCTTCGCTACATATTTTTGCTCAGAACTTAATGCTTTCCTACCAATTGGGCTGTATGAAACCAAATCTCGAGATTTATTCCAAAGCCTTATCTATGCACAAATTAAAAGCAGAAGAATGTATCTTCATCGATGATAAACTGGAAAACATGAGAGCTGCCGAAAAATTTGGCATGACATCAATTTTGCACATCAACAATAAAAAAACTTTCATTGATGTCTCTAAACACTTGACGTAATAGTAAGGATATAAACCTTTAGTTTTATGAATAAAAAAGGAAGTATGAGAGTTGTGGTAAATGCCAAAAAACAGCTCATGACTATCTACAAGAATGATGAAGTATTCAAAACTTTTCCTGTTTCTACATCAAAATTTGGAATCGGAAATAAAATCGGCAGTCGAAAAACGCCTTTAGGAAAACACAAAATCAGTGCAAAATTCGGCAAAAATGCACCTGAAGGATCAATATTTAATGGCAGTCGTAATACTGGCGAGATCATCAGTCAGAATGAAGATTTTTACAAAGGGCAAGATCTGATAACCACCAGAATTCTACAATTGGAAGGCTTGGAAGAAGGCATTAATAAAGGTGATGGTATCGATTCTGCCAAAAGATATATTTGGATTCATGGAACTACTCAGGAATCAATGATCGGTAAACCAGCATCACAAGGTTGTATCCGCATGAAAAATAAGGATATCATAATTTTTTTTGATATTGTGCGCGTAGGAACAAAAGTAGAGATTACTAAATAAAAAAAAAGAACCTGTATGGAGAGTGCAGGTTCAAATCAATATATGACTTAGGAGGTCAAAAATGAAAAAAATGGTTATTTTATTCGTATTAGCAATCCTGGTTTTTTCTTTGAACGCTGTAGATACAGCTGAAATCAATGAAGAACAGGGAATTGATGTTGTAAATCATCATTCAAATTCTGGAACACGCTCCACAAGAGATATTCCCGATGATGGACTGCTCTTGATTCCGGATTCCGGTGATGATCGTGTAATGGCTTTTGATCCAGCCACAGGTGATCTTTATGATGCAGATTTTATTCCCATGAATGCTAATTTGTCAACTCCAATTGCAGCAGCTCTTCATCCCGATGGCAATAGCATTCTGGTTTCAGATCAAATAGAAGATGGCGTTCTTCAATATGATCTGGATGGAAACTTTATGGGTTGGTTTGCCCCAGCCGGAGGTGTTAATACAGCTGTTTTAGATAATGTCCGCGGCTGGGATTTAAAAGCTGATGGCAACATTCTAGTGACAACAGCTGGTGGCGGAAATACTGATGCAGTAGCAGAATTTGATGCGTCTGGCAACTATCTGGGAAATTTCATTGAGCCCAATTCTGCCATTATGGATGGTCCATTTTGTGTTTTATACCGAGATGCTCAGGATGATTATCTGGTAACTGCCAGCACATCCGATGCAGTACACCAATACGACAATGCCGGTGCTTATATCGGCGATCTGGTTTCTGGAATTCAATTTCCTGAACAAGTTTCAATTGCTTCCAACGGCAATCTGCTGGTAGCAGGATTCAGCGTTCCATCCGGAGTTTACGAATATACCAGCGATGGAACTCAAGTCGGTTATTATGACGTAGTCGGCAGCCCGCGTGGAGTTTATGAACTTCCCAATGGAAACATTTTAGTTACAAATGGTGCCGGAGTTTATGAGATAGATAGAAGCAACAACCTGGTATCCACAAAAATCGACGGAGTAAATGCCAGATTTGTATATTTCGTAGAAGGCAGCGGCGGTGGTGGAAACACTGTAGTATTTGAAGATGACTTTGAAAGTGGACTGACAAATTGGGTATTGGAAGCAGATCCTGCCGCAAATAATACGTGGGATCTGGTAGATGGTCAATACCATTCTGCTACACATTCACTAACAGAAAGTCCCGGTGGAAACTATTCTCCCGATGTAACCTATACAGCAACAATCGCCAATCCTCTGGATTTTTCTACCGCCATGGAAGCCAGCCTGAACTTCTGGATGAAATACGATATTGAAGGTGGATTGTTTGATTTCTTGTATATTGATGTTTCTCCTGACAATGGTGCAACCTGGGTAAATATCGGAACCTATTATGGAGAAGGAAACGACTGGGATGAATATACAATTTCTCTGGGAGGATTTGTAGGAAATTCTCAGGTTCTTGTTCGCTGGCAGATCGTTACAGACGGTGGATACGAAGTTAATGGAATGTATCTGGATGACGTTGTTATCTCTACTTCCGACGTAGATAACACTCCACCATTGATCTTGCATGATGGTCCGGATTTTTATGAAGGAACCGATGAAGATTATACCTTTGAAGCTGAGATCATCGATATTTCCGGTTTAGCTTCTGCTGATGTTGTTTTCACTGTAGAAGGTGGAACAGAACAAACATTACCATCTACCGGAAATACCGGAAACATCTATTCATTCACAATTCCATTCCATGATTATGGCGATCAAATCGATTATAAAGTAGTTGCTGTGGATGCTTCTCCTCAAGCTAATGAAGGTGAAACAGTAATAAATTCTTATATTGAAGGTACTCATCTCATCTATGATAATGGCGTTGTAGATTTCTATATTACTTTTGCCGAAGGCACGGGCGCAGCAGTGAAAATGCTTAATCCAGCCGGAATGGATCTGAATTTGGATTTTGCTCTTATTAGAAATTATACAGATACAAACAATACAAATGATGATTTTGAATTCCATGTTTGGGATGATAACGGCGGAGTTCCTGGTGATGATCTGATCACTCCATTTATGGTTACACCCGAAGCTACTTTAGCAAATAACAGCCCCATGACCAGAATAGATCTGCGACCTTATGCTGCACAACTTGATGATATCCAGGGTGATTTCTATATTGGATTTCTTATTCCAACTGGCATTGTAGCTTGCACAGAAACTTCTCCTGGTTCATTTGGCCAATCTTATGCCTGGAATGGTGCAAGCTGGACTCTGGATACTGCTGATTTCCATTTCAGATCGGTAGTAGAACTTGTTCAAGGTGTTGTTCCTGGTACTATCGCAGGTGTAGTAACAGATACAGATACCGGTGATTTCATCGAAGGTGCATTGGTTACTGCAGGTGTGTATACTACAACAACCGATGCTGATGGTGAATATTCTTTTGATGTTGATCCTGATACATATGATGTAGAATGTTCATTCGATGGTTATGAAACTTCCACTCAAACTGGAATTGTTGTAACTTCTGGCAATACATCTCAAGTAGATTTTGCACTTCAGCATATGTACAATCCTCCAGTAAACTTAACTTATACTTACACAGCTCCAAATGTAATCCTGCAATGGTCTGCTCCTGTTGGACCAGGATTGACCGGATACAATATTTATAGAAATGATGAAGTTATCAACACAGTAACTTCTCTTCTGTTTATCGATCCAAACGTTCCTGCCGGAACTTATACATATTACATTACAGCATTATATGGAGATTACGAATCTGTTCCATCTAACGAAGTAGAAGTAGAAGTTCCTGTTGGCAACGATCCAAATCTATTACCAACAGTTACCAAGCTTGGTGGAAATTATCCAAATCCATTCAATCCGACTACATTGATCAATTTCAGCGTAGCAGAACATGGTCATGTAAGCATCGAAGTTTATAACATCAAAGGTGAAAAAGTAAGTACACTCAGAAATAATGAAATGGATGCCGGTAATTACAGTGTAACCTGGAACGGAATCGACGATAACGGAAGATCTGTTTCCAGCGGAGTTTATTTCTACAAAATGAAAGCTGGTAAATATGGTGAAACTAAAAAAATGATCCTGATGAAATAGTCCTTCGGAATTTCACGGGACAGGTTCTGATGAAATAGAAATATGAAAACCTTGCGGATGGTCATTTGACCTCCGCAATGGTTTATTATGCAACCATTCGTAAGGTCTTATAAATTAAACCATTACGAAGGTTAGTTTTATATCTGCCCCGGTTTCTGCCGGGGCATTTTTATATTAACCCAAGTTTCGGCAAAATGCCTCTAAGTTCTTATTTTGCAAGGGCGGCTTTTTTGTTTGGGCACTACATTCTTACTTTCACATCATGATATTTCCGATTAAATTTGAACTTGAGATTTAATTTCTGATATATTTC
>JAIPJH010000010.1 GCA_021734245.1 Candidatus Cloacimonadota bacterium
GTCCGTGCAATAATTCACTATCCATATTAATTTGTATCTGAGTCATTATTCTCCTCCTTGTTTTTGTTTTGGCAAATCCAATTTACAAGGATTGAATTTTGGCTCAAATTCTTTTTACACCATTTTTAGGACTCTATCAAGCGGAAGACAAACAAGAATAAAAAAGTCATAAGGAGAAAGAATGAAAAGAAATATTGTAATATTAATACTATTGATAACCGTTTTATCTGGTTGTGCAGTTATTGGAGGAGCAAAATACAGGTATCGTAAAATTGCTGAAGGACTGCACGGAACCTGGGAAGAATCCGGCGGTACAATTTATAAGATCGAAGTTATGGATGAACTGGTAAATATAATTTCCATCGTAGATAGTGACGGTGAAGCATTTGAAGTTCAAGAAACGAAATGGGAAGAAGGGATTTTAAGCTGGACGTATCTTGTTCCTTCTACCGAATATGTAGTAAATATGCATAGCACAGCCATTACAGAAGACACCATCATCTGCGATTGGCAAAATGATTATGCCGAAGGATCAGAAACACTTACAAAAATATCTGATGTAATAGAGTGATCTGAAAAAAAATCTTTAAACCTTCCAGGATTTGCAAAACCTGGAAGGTTTTTTATTTATTTTTATTTGATCAAACTGATCTTTCTGGTCTGAATATGATTTCCTACCTCTAATCTGCAATTATAAATTCCACTAGAAACAGCTTTACCAGAATCATCTTTTCCGTTCCAGACAATTTGATGATCTGTTGATTGAGAGATTTGGAGATTGGAAAATCTTTTTACTATTTGTCCTTTTAAATTGAAGATTGTCATCTCCGCATCTTCCGAGACACCAGTGGTTAAATTGAAAGAAATTGTCGTGGAAGGATTGAACGGATTCGGATAGTTTGAAAGTGAAGTAATTGGATTCAGCACATCATCGGCAGCAGTGTCCAAAGTCACGTTCAAAAATGGCTGCAGATCTGCATTTACAGCTTCTTTGGAATTGAATTTACTGTGTCTCTGACCAGCATCAGCAATAATCACAAAACCATAATTCGGTTCATTTGCATATAACCAGTGATTTACGTAATCGGTAAGATCTATCTGAAACCAGGTGTCCTGCGTTCCTGCCGGACCTGAAAATGAAAAGGGAAAACCACTTGTATCAACGTATTGAATAAAAGTATGCTCATCCCAGCTGTCTTCGTCCCACTCTTCATTAATCCTGTAGATCATGGCAGAAGTAATTCCACCTCCACCACCGCAGGAAAAGAATCTGTGAATATTCAAAGTTGCCGATTCGATAAAAATTCCCATCAATCCGGAAACATCAAATCTCATCATGATCTGTTCTTCTTCTGTAGCTGTTTCACAATTTACATATAACTCTGCTTCCGGATGTGCTGCTCCACCAGTTATGCAGTCTGTGTACATATCATCAGAAGGTGCAATCTGTACTTCCTGACAAAATATTGAAACTGCAAAAATGGATATCATAATAGTGATAATAAATTTCTTCATCTTCTCTCCTTTTTTTGAAATCAAATACTTTATCTAATATAATAATCCAAAGTCAAAATCCCTTCCCAGATAGCTCTGCCAGTCTGCAAAGCTGCCTTCCTGAGGATCGTTCTCGCTGTAAATGAGCCGATAATCTCCATGCTGCTGCAAGTCTATGAAAATATAAGTAAGATATTCCACAATTCTATATTTCCAGATCTCATAATCTTTTTGAGCATATTTTGTGTTCATGGAAGTGGCTCGTTTAATGATCTCGTACGGCTGCCCATGACGAATATATATCCTGCCCCGATCTGTATTCCAGCCGGATTTGAAATGAGTAAAATGAGCATTACAATATTCTATCCTCGTCTTTATCTGATCTAAAAATTCGTTTTGCTCTGTAGTAGGATCAAGATCATTGGCTTTCCAGAAAGTAGCCAGGTAACGCCATTTATCTTCCTCACTTAGTTTTTTGTAATATTTTTTCTGCTGATAGGTTAAGAAATAGCTGGCAAGCTTGTATTCATCTTTCAGATTTTCGAAAACTTTGTGATTTTCTTTGGGTTCATCAACTTCTTGTTTTTGAGCTGATAAACTAAATAAAATAGCGATTAAAAGTGCGAAAATTATTGTTTTTTTCATCGAATTTTCTTCCTTTTATAACTTATTTCAACAACTGCCAGGATCATGATTATTGCGCTGATCCACTGCACAAGTGATAATTTGTGATCATTTATCAAATAGTCAAACAGTATTGCAGAAATGGGAAAAAACAATTCACAAATAGTCGAAACCATTGCTTTCACTTTATTCAATCCGAAATAGAAGAGAAAGATCGCTCCTGAACCGGTAGTTACAGCGATAATCAGGAAATACATAAGATGATCTGTTGTTATATTTTGGAATTCGCCAATAGCTCCGGTGAGAAGAACATAAATGAACATTATAATCGCAGTAAATCCAAAACGATAGAAATTAGTTGTGTAATAGGGAAATTTATTAAGAGCTTTCTTGCCAAAAACAGTAGCACTTCCAAAAGAAAAAGCCGCAATTACAGCCCAGATAGATGCTTGAATAAGATCAGCATCTTCAATCGCATGAGGAAGGTGAAAACCAAAAGTAAGTGTATAGCTTGCTCCAATAGCAATAACAGCCCATAAAACAAAATTCTTCTCAATCTTTTCTTTCAGGAAAATAGCAGCTAAAATGATGGCAAATATGGGTTGAAGTTTTTGCAGTAGTACTACCACCGAAAGATGCTGGAAATGTACCAGGAAAAGTGCTTTAACAATTGCCAGAGTTCCCAGGGCACCTCCAAAAAAGGATAATGCCAGTAAAGTAGCCAGATCTGTTTTCGTAAACGTTTTGATCTTTTTATATTCTTTGAACAGGAATGTATTCATCAGAACAAATGGCACCAGATGCAGCATAAATACCACGAATCCTACATTTAAGCTGAACAATCTTGGAGTGAGTACAACTCCATCAAATCCCCACATAATTGCAGCCAGGATGATGGCTGTGGCTCCGATATATCTTTTTTTATTTTCGTTCATATTTTTCCTTTATCATCGAACTTGCCTGAAAGCGAAGTCTTCAGGTAAGGACGGATGATCATTTATCAATTGTCCTTAACCCACACTTCGTTTTGGGTCAATTCCAGTTTACTATATCGTTAAAATCACAATTCCGCCAACCGTCATCAGCATGCCGATAATATTCTTGGTGGTAATCGGTTCGCCGCCCAGCAAAATTCCCATCAAAGCACCAAACAAGGGTGAAGTAAACGCGATCGGCATCACTTTGCTCAGCGGTGCTCCTTTGATCGCCATGTAAAAACAGAGCATTCCAACAGAACCTGCAACCACGCCGCCACCGATGATCATGTAAGTAAGAGCTTTTCCACCGGCATGAGCTACAGTTTTCCAATGTGGATAACTGGCAATTGAAAGCACAATAAGTGCAATAAACGTTCTGATCGTAATTCCCATCTGCGGAGACAGTTTTCCCAGATGTAAACCTTTCTTTTCGAAATAACCGCCAACTCCCCAGGCTATTGCCGTGAGCAGCGCAAATAATTGTGGCTTCATATTTTTCCCTTTTTTCGTAATTGCCTGAATGCACAGGCTTCAGGTAAGAACAGATAAATATTTATAGTTGTTCTTAACCCAAACTTTCTATTGGGTCAAGACCAGCTTCAGTCCTGCTAACTTTATATTTTATTCCTCTCTCTTCCTGATATTTCAACATTTTTTCCAGGCAGCCTGTTTCTGCTCCGACGAATTCGGGTGGATTTATCCCAACTTTCTTAAAATCTCCATTCAAAATCAGATCAACCGCCGCTGTAGCAGAATAGCCTGTCGTTCTGGCCATAGATGAAATGCCGGTTTCTTCATCATATCTATCCAAAAGATCATATTGATAGCAAACTCTCTTTTCCTGTTCTTTTCCGGCAATAATTATTTTCATCACAGTAAATTCCGGTTCATCTTTTTCCAGTTTCCACTGCTTGAAAAGCAGCTTTGCTGTCAGCTCGATCGGCTTGATCTTCCTGCCTTTTACTTCTATCTCATCTTCAGCAAAGAAACCGCTTTCACGCAGCATTTTCATGTAATCGATATGACCGGGAAAACGCATGGTTTTTTCGATCATATTAGGAATTTTCATGGTGAAAAGCAGGGATCGCAGACCATCTGTATTGAAAGCTTCCAAAGTTCCGATCTCAGCGAATTCCATAAATTCTGGTTCGGAAAGAGCAGGCTTTGTAACCAATTTTCCATCTCTGATATATCTTGCCGGTCGCGTATACTCTTCTATCACATCGATGGGAGAGAACGGCGCTTTATATTGAAAGGGTAAGGTTCTTTTTTGCGGCAAGCCACCTACGTAACATTCATAACTTTCCACCTGCATCATGGCATTGTGATGTCCCAGGATCACATTTCCCATGCCGGGTGCTACCCCGCAATCCACGATTGCTATCAAATTCTTCGATTTTGCCTGCTCATCCAGTTCAAAACAATCTTCCGGAAAGAAAGAAATATCAACGATGTTTTTGCCGGATTCGATCACGGTTTTCGTGGTTTGAAATCCCATGAAACCCGGAACAGCATTTACCACCAGATCAGCTTTAGTTATAGCTTTTAGAATATTTTCAGCTTTGGAAAGATCGAGTTTTTCAATTGAAATGTTGTTTCTTCCAGCAACTGATTTGAGATTTTCTTTGCTTACATCAACCGAAAGAACTTTGTGCTTTTTTGCCAGATCCAGAGCAATTGCACTTCCCACCATACCACAACCAAGAACTGTGATTTTTGCCATCTGTTTCTCCTGAAATTTTATCTTATTTTACTACCGTGCCAGCGCAACATCAAAAACATGAGCATTACAGGAAGGAACGTTCCAATTACCGAAATCAATCCTACAAAAGCAAATTTGAAGATCAAAGCTACGGCAATTAGAATTATTTTCCATTTTAATACAATCTCATCATTTGTAACAAATTTTACCAAAATAAATAAAGCTGCTGCTGATGCTGCTATACCAACCAATATTACCTCCGAAAATTATTCAAGTTGAAAGTTCAATTTGATGCTTGGAAAGTCAAATAAAAATATTTATCCAAAATACACAATTAAAACAAATGATAGGTTTCGTAGGAATGAGGTTATTGTTAAACGTTTTCTTGTTAACTACTGATATTAACTTTGCGAAGATCAAGAAAAGCAAGAAGTTCGAAAAGATGAAACTTGGTAAAAACCCTCAGCCTCCGCAAGCGGAGACAGCTCCCTAACCAGGGAGCGAATTAGGAAATCTGAAAGAACAAAACCTCGCGAAGATCGAGAAAAAAGGTTTCGTGTAATTCGGTGAAAATCGGTGGCAAAATAAAGAAAATTCTTAAATTTGACTATCACCGTGGTAGAGCCAAGGTGTATTTCGCTAAATTTATTTCAGCAAGCTGAAAATCGAATTTTCATTATTTACCCCTCTCCGGCAACTGCCGGATCTCCCCTCAAACAGGGGAGAAAATTTGGAAAACCCCGATGTAGAGCAGCGAGGAATTCTTTCGATTAAACTTTGCGAAGATCAAGAAAAGCAAGAAGTTCGACAACGTCTGGTAGTTGAAAGAATATCAGCATCTTGCAGATGCACTCTTCGAAGGGTATTTTTGCACGATCTGAGAGATCGTGATACAGAGAGTTTTCTCGTTACAAAGCTCTGGTTTTGTAACGTACGATTTCCGCAACTCCAGCTGCCATTTACATATAATTTATGCTATAAAACGTGAGTAAAACCTTGAAAAGGTCTAATTGCCAGATTTTCTCCGAATGTAACCTTTTCAAGGTTCTGCTAATTTATTATTTATTTCTTCAAATATAATACCAGCAATTTCAAGGTGTTTTCCAGACCTTCTTTATGCGTTCTTTCATAACCGTGTGAAGCAGAAACTCCCGGGCCGATGAGAGCATGTTTTATATCAAAACCAGCTCGCAATGTTGCTTCTACATCTGAGCCGTAAAACGGATAAATATCAACAGCATATTGCAGTTTATTTTCCTTTGCCAGTTGAATAAGTTTGGTTGTTACATCATAATCGTAAGGCCCGCCGGAATCTTTGGCACAAATGGAAACTTTGTGTTCATCTGTTTCCAGATCGTCGCCAACCGCTCCCATATCAACTGAGATCATTTCTTCCACATTAACCGGAATACCGGAAGATCCACCATGACCAACTTCTTCGTAAGTAGTGAAAAGCAGATAGACTTTTCGGGAAAGTTCGATCTTTTTATCGGCAACCATTTGGGCAAATGCCAACAATGTTCCTGCACTGGCTTTGTCATCCAGGTGACGACTTTTAATGAATCCATTTTTTGTAACGATTGTTCGAGGATTCAGTGAAATAAAATCACCGGTTGAAATTCCCAGTTTCTTCACATCTTCTGCTGAATCTACTTTTTCATCGATCACCACTTCCAGGGTTTTATCATCACGTTTTGCTTTTGCCAATTCTGCATTCACATGAGCTGCAGGTTCACACATCTGAAAAGTACCGGTAAATTCTTTTCCATCCCTGTTATGGATAATGCAGTTTTCTGCTTCTACGTTATTTCCCGGGTAGCCGCCGATCTTGGTAAAACGCAACCTTCCATTACTTTTTATGGCTCGCACCATTGCTCCCAAAGTGTCTACATGAGCTGCCAAAACAACTGCTTCACCTTTTCCACCCAGATCTACGATCACCGATTTTTTGCGGGAATATTGCGGTTCAAATCCCATTTTCTTAAGCTCATTAATTAAATATTCTGTAGCTTTGATCGTGAAACCACTGGGGCTGGGAATGCGACATAAAGTTTCGGTTTGCTTTACTGCCAGATTAACATATTTCTTCATCTCTTCTCCAATTATTATTCATTTTCTACAAGTGGAACATAAATATACATTTTGGAATCATCGCTATCCATTTCAAATTCTTCACCATACCATTCCATATCAACTTTGTTTGTATCGTATTCGTAACCGGATTCCGGCAGCCATTCCATAAAAATATAATCGTAGATTTTACCAAGATTTTCCAATTTTCCCTTATAAGTAAATTTTGCATACAACCCTTCTGGCACACTTTTCCAACAAATTCCTTCAGGAAGTTTCTTCACCTTTTTTACAGGATAACCAACCAAATGAAAATAATGATATTCCATCTTCTCAGGATCTTCGCTGATAACATTGGAACCATAAGATATTCCCACGCCAACATTTTCAAATTTCTGGTATTCAACTTCCTCGGCTCGTTCCATGAATCTTTCCCATAAATTGCCGATAAGATTAAGATTATTGCTCATGTAGGATTGTATTCCTACCACTTTCATTTCATCCAAATTTACAAATTCAGGAGTCCATTCTTCGGTTTTTGTTTCTTCGGCAAAACATAGAAAAATTGATAAAATAAATAATATGGAAATAGTTCTTTTCATCTCTCCTCCAATTTTTTAACAATCAAAAAAATTTTTTTTTGGAAGAAAATCGTCAAGTATTTACTATTATTGTATTTATTATCTGGTTAGTTATTTATATAGCCTTTTGATTATACACAGAAAAAATTATTAAAAATCTGCTAAATTTATACAACTACAAATTGCATATCACTTTTGAGCATGGAATAGAGTTTGATATCCATATATTCATCGCCAACCAGGATTTTTTCTCTTAAAATTCCCTCTAAAATCAAGCCTGCTTTTTCCAGAACTTTGGCTGCTGCCTTGTTTTCTTTCAAACAGAATGCTTCAATTCTATTTATGTCGGTTTTATCAAAAATAAATGATAAGATTTTAAGTAAGGCTTCTGTCATCATGCCTTTACGATGATGTTTTGGAAGCAGCATATAATGCATTTCTACGCAATTAAATTCTTCTTTGTAATTAAAAAATTCCACTACACCAATCAGATGGTTATCTTCTTTTAATTCAATACCAAAACAGCTGGGATGATTCATATTATAAGAATCTCGAACTTCTGTAATGTAGGCCTCGATCTCATCCATATCATCCAGATGATTCCAGATCATTTTTTTATCCATTTCTGAATTAGTCAGCAATTCGAAAAGATCTTCTTTATCGTCTCCTGATATCTTTCTCAGAATCAGTCTTTTTGTTTCCAATGTTGGATTATAACTCATTAGAAATCTCCTTTTATAATATAGTTCACAAATTTCGAAACCGGTATTCTTTGTCCATTAAAATTTAAGAAATAAAACATCTCATAATTCTGATGTAATCTATAATTAATGTTGCATTTAGAATTTATGAACGATTATTCAATTTATTGTTGGATCATTAAAAAATGTGCTTACTGATTTTTTCCAAACACTATTTAATTCAAATCTATGATAAGACTCAGAAACCTTGCAGCGCAAAATCTTCACCCTCCTCATATGGAGACAGCTCCCTAACCAGGGAGCGAATTAGGAAATCTGAAAGAACAAAACCTCGCCAAGATCAAAAAAATGGGTTTCGTATAATTCGGTGAATATCGGTGGCAAAATAAACCTTGCGAAGGTCGAGTAAAGCAAGAAGTTCGAAAACCTTCGAAAGGTTAGTGTGCTTCGAACCAGTTTTCGCCGATTCCGATATCTACAACCAGCGGTACGATTTCCGAATATTCTTGGGGAAGAGCATTTTCCATTTCAGTTTTTATCAGCATCTTTGCTTCTTCTAATTTTTCTTTTTTCACTTCAAAAACCAATTCATCATGAACCTGCATGATCATTTTGATATCATCGTTATCTTCTATCTTTTCCTGCAATTTGATCATGGCGATTTTTATGATATCGGCAGCACTGCCCTGAATCGGCATATTTGTGGCAACGCGAGCTGCTTCACTCACTCTCTGACGGTTGGAACTGCTCAAACCAGGAAGAAACAGTTTTCTGCCAAAGATCGTTTCGGCATAACCTTTTCTGGTTGCATCTTCTATGCTTTTTTGAATGTGATTCTGGATTGTGGGAAATTTACTGAAATAATTATCAATGAATTCCTGAGCTTCCTTGCGCGTAATTTCCAATTCATTGGACACGCGAAAAGCTCCCATGCCGTACATCAAACCAAAATTGATGATCTTGGCATAACGTCGCTGATCTGCTGTAACTTCCTCCTGCGGAATTTCATAAATAATGCTGGCTGTTTCGCTGTGAATATCTTTTTTCTGCTGGAAAGCATTGATCATTTTTTCATCTTTGGATAGCATTGCCAATATGCGCAATTCGATCTGGGAATAATCGGCAGCTATCAGGATTTTATCATCACCTTCTGCCACAAAAGCGTACCGAATCTCTTTGCCCATTTCGCTGCGAACAGGAATGTTCTGCATATTAGGATTTGTACTGGAAAGCCTGCCGGTGGAAGCCACAGTTTGATTGAACGAAGAATGAACTCGACCCGTTTCTGGATTTACAAGTTTGGGAAGAGCAGTAACGTAAGTAGATTCCAATTTGGACAGCATGCGATATTCCATCAATTTCCGGGCAATTTCATGATCTTTTGCCAATGTTTCCAGAACAGTTACATCGGTTGAATAACCTGTCTTGGTTTTCTTGACCGGTGGAATTCCCAGATCATCAAACAACACCTTTCCCAGCTGTTGCGTGGAATTTATATTAAATTGCGAGCCGGCAATTTCATAGATCTCTTTGGTCAATTTCCCGATGCGTTTTTGATTTGCCTTAGACATTTTATCCAAAATATCCACATCGATTTTCACACCGTTCTGTTGCATTTTTGCCAGCGAATAAAACAGCGGCATTTCTATATTTTTGAAGAGGTTGTAAAGATCTGCTTTGATCAGTTTATCTTCGTAAATTTTATAAAGTCGAAATGTGATATTGGCATCCTCAGCAGCATAATCACAAGCCTGGCTGGTAGGAACCAGATCGAACGTGATCTGCTTCTTTCCCACTCCGATCAAATCTTTTATCGGGATCATTTCGTGATCGAATTCTTCTTTGCTGCAGGCATCCAGAGAATGGCGCGAAGTTGGACGCAGCAGATAATCAGCAATCATTGTATCGAAGATTTCATTCTCGATCTTCCAACCTGCTCTTTCCAGAACCAGGTAATCATATTTAATGTTGTGGGCAATTATCAGTTTTCCTTTTAAAATTTTTGGTAATTCATCCAAAACCATTTCTACTGGAACATTATCTGCCATTTGATGTGCAATTGTAATGTAATAAGCTTTCTCAGAATTTGTGCAGATTGAGATTCCTACCAGTTTTGCCAGCAGCGGATCGGTGGAAGTGGTTTCGGTATCCAAAGCTACAACATCAGCTTCTTTAATTTCCTTCAGCAGGTTTTGGAATGCTTCTATTTTGTCGATCAGGATTGCTTTAAAATTGATTCCTGTTTTTGGAGGAGTTTTTGCTGAATCCTGAGAAATAAAATCAAACTCTTCTTTGAATTCTTCCTTTTTTTCTTCAATTTTATTTTGGATTACCGGATCATTGAAAGTAAGAATTTTTTTGGCAGTATTTCTCAATTCATATTCTTTTAAAAAAGGTATGGAATTTGCCAACTTAGCTTTGTCAAAACAGAAAGTTCGCTCATCTGCAATATCTATTGGAACATCACGAACAATGGTTGCCAGTTTTTTGGAAAGAAATGCTTCTTCCTTGTATTCGATAAGTTTTTTCTTAGTACCTTTTGCTGAAATATTTTCGATATTTTCATAGATATTTTCCAGAGTTTTGTATTCTTTTATAAGCTTTGTTGCGCCTTTTGGCCCGATTCCCTTCACGCCGGGAATATTATCGGCACTGTCGCCGCAGATCGCCAGATAATCGATGAACTGCTTGGGTTTCAAACCATATTTTTCTATTACAGCTTCTTCATCCATCACCATTTCTTTGGATGGATCATAAAGCAAAACATTATCATCGACAAGTTGGGCAAAATCTTTGTCACCCGTCACGATAATCACATCAAATTCATGCTTGAATTTTTCGGCCAGAGTTGCCAGAACATCATCTGCTTCGTAGCCGGCACAGGAAATTTCATTCAGTCCGATCAGTTTAAAAAAATCTTTGATCGGTTCCACCTGCTCGTGCAGTTCTTCCGGGGCTGGAGGACGATTTGCTTTGTAGGTGTCAGTAATTTCATGTCGGAAAGTTTTTTCTCTTCGATCAAAAGAGATCGCCACATGATCCAGATTATAACGTTCCACCAAACGCAGAAAAGCATTGATGGTACCGTAAATAGCGCTGGTATTTTGTCCTTTGCTGTTATAAAGCGGATTGCGGATAAAAGCAAAGAATGATCTATAAATGATCGCTGTTCCGTCGATTAAAAATAACTTTTTTTTCATTATCAAAACTCCTATTAGTCCGAACTTGCCATTCTTGCCTCAATGCGCAGGCTTGAGGTAAGAATGGATATAATTTCCACTGTTCTTAACCCAAACTTCGTTTTGGGTCAAGTCCAGTCGTCTTATTATTCAAACAATAATTTATTAAACTCTTTTTCTTCAATATATTCTTCATATTCTCTAATTGTTTGTTCATAATTTTCTAATTCATCTGCGAATATTTCTTTAAACTCAGGAAAAAATAACCTTGATTTTCCTTTCCCAGACCAACCAAGATAATTTGAATACTTCCAATCAACTAAATCTTTTACCAATCCAGCTTTAATAGGATTGAAATGTATATATTTACATAATTGTACAAAATAATTATTTGATTTTACACGAATATGTTGAAGTGGCCCTTGAAAAAGCGTTCCTTTCCTTTTATATTTAGAATTAAAATGCAAAACATACGGACGGAAACTGGAATCAAAAAGTTTGAATACAGGAATATTACCATCCTGCCGTAAAAAGAAATGAAAGTGATTTGGCATTAAACAAAAAGCTACTATCGATGCAGGAATTTCGGTAAGTTTGTTTTCGAATCGAGATAAAAAATACTCATAATCTTCATTTTCGTTAAATAGTAATTCCTGATTTACAGCTCGATTGTAAATATGAAAAAACTCATCTTTAACAAATTCTTCTTGTTTGCACCTCATTAATCTTTCTCCACTGTTCCCAGACTTGCCTCAATGCGCAGGCTTGAGGTAAGAATGGCTTCATTCCACACTGTTCTTAACCCAAACTTCGTTTTGGGTCAAGTCCAGCACTTTTTCGATTTGAATTCTGGCGGTTTTTGTGTCTATGAAATTTTTTGCTTTGACATCACATTTCCTTTTGATAATAAATGTTATAATAAATTTTACAGGAGAATTTTATGGAAGCAATGATTAAAGTTTTAGTAGTAAATGTGAATACTTCATTTTATCGAGTAGACCGCTACAAGCTCGGAGATTTTTTTGGCCCTGTCGATCTGGGCTTGCATCTGGCAGGAAAATTGAACAGCTTAAATATTGGAACAGGATTGTTTGCTGGTTCGATCCTGCCTGGATCAAATCGCCTGATCTTTTCCGGTTTTTCTCCCTGCTGGGGAGGATTTTATATTTCTTCCATGGGTGGTGCCGGTTTGGAATTCAATAACTTGGGAATCAACCTGCTGGCAATCGTCGGAAAAGCTGCTCAACCATCTATTTTATATCTGAATCGTGATCACGGCGAAGAAATCCAGTTGGAAATTTATCCTGTAAATTCAGCTAATATCTGGAATCAAAAGGAAAAAGGTGTTTACTCGATGATGGATCAAGTCTATAAAAATTACGGAAAGAATTTCGGTTCCAATCCCCGCATTTTAGCAGTTGGGCCTTCCGCAGCAAAAACCGATATGGGAGCGATCTGTTCTGTGCCAATTAAAAACGATAAACTTACACATATCGATACCTGGGCAGGTAGAGGAGGGTTTGGTTCCAAGCTGTATCAGGAACATGGAATTGCTTCGATCATTTATGGCGGGACCCATCTGGAAGAAGATTTTCGCGATCGTTCTGTGGCTGATAAATGGTTCAAAGACAAGTATAATCAAATTCTGGCAGTAAAAGATTTTGAAGCAACAACCAAGTACCGCTTCGATCCTAAATTTCAAACCGGTGGTACTCTGGGAGTGAATTATGCTAACGTTTCAGGAAAATTGATTGCCTTCAATTATAAAAGTATTTATTACTCGGAAGAAGAAAGGTTGGATATTCATAAAAAATTCATTTTAGATCATTATCTGAAGCAATTCAATGAAGAAACAATAAAAACGAAACAGCAGAAAACCTGCGGAGAACCATGCGCAGCTTTGTGCAAGAAGATGCACGGAAAATACAAAAAAGATTATGAACCTTATCAAACCCTGGGACCACTTTGCGGAATTTTCGATCAACGAGCTGCAGAAAAACTGGTTCATCATGCCGATATGCTGGGCTTTGATGCAATTTCCGTCGGAGGAGTTTTAGCCTGGTTGATGGAATGCGTGAACGAAGACTTGCTTACTTTAGAAGAAGTTGGCATTTCCCAAAAACCTAAATTCGATACCAAGGATTTTGGTGTGATAGAAGATTCCAAGAGAAATGCTGAAATTGGTATTGAATTGCTGGATTCGATTATTCAGAAAAGAGGAATTTTAGACTTCCAGGAAGGAGCCCGGAAATTTGGCCGCCGACTTTCCCGCAAAAAAGGGAAAGCAATACTGGATAAATTTATTTACATCGCTTTTGCCCGAAAAGGCTGGATGGTTCCCAATCAATATTGGACTCCCGGCGTTCTTTCGCCAATGGCGATAATGGGAAAATATTACATGTACTATGGAAACGAATTCTTCAAACCCAGAGATCTGGGAAGATTGGCTGCTGAAAGATTTATGGCCGAACTGGTGATGGATAATCTTGGTATTTGCCGATTTCATCGAGGCTGGGCGGAAGAAATGCTGCCGGAGATCATGGAAAAAATTTACCAGCTGAAAGATGATTTTATAAATAGTGTAAATATGACGGCTTCCCGCATCAACAGCCGAAACTCCAGCGTATTCTGGGAGTCGGAAAGAGATTTTGATTTCGTAATGAAGTTTATGGAAAGAAAGATCGAGATCGAAAAAGATGACGATCCGTATTTGAAAGAATGGTTAGAAAAATTCAAGAACAATAAATTTGAAGCTGGTTTGGAATTCTGGTATGAAATTCATAAAGGGATTCAAGAATCGTTGAAAGAATTTTGACAAGAAAATCAGATTTGTTTGAATGTGCAGGCTTGAGGTAAGAATGGCTTCATTCCACACTGTTCTTAACCCAAACTTCATATTGGGTCAAGTCCAATACTCCAGACTTGCCTCAATGCGCAGGCTTGAGGTAAGAATGGCTTCATTCCACACTGTTCTTAACCCAAACTTCGTATTGGGTCAAGTCCAGCGATGAAATTTTCGTTAAAATGAAAATATTGCTTGCATCTCTCACAAACATAATTAATTTTTACATCAGTTATTCATTAAAATGAAAATGAGGCTAAAATGAGAATTGATGAGCTGGGTAAATTGATTAAACAACGAAGAAAAATCTTGCGAATCAACCAACAGGATCTGGCTGAGATTTCCGAGATCGCTTTGCACACGATCAGCGACATCGAATCGGGAAAAGGTAATCCAACTTTACTGGTTATAAATAAACTTTGTGAAATACTGGGTTTAGAACTTCAGATCAAAGTTAAAGGCAATGAATAATGCAAGCTCAAGTTTATTATAAAAATAAATTTGCTGGAATTCTCAGTAAAATAGATTCAGGTTTTTCTTTCGTTTACGATGATAGTTTTTTATCAGATTCAGATTCCAAATCAATCAGTCTTACACTTCCTAAGCAAAAAAAAGAATTTCAATCTCAATATCTTTTTCCTTTTTTTCATGGTTTACTCACCGAAGGTTTTGCTTCTCAAATCCAATCTCGCAAATTAAAGATCGATGAAAACGATTATTTCAAAAGACTTATTGAAACTGCAAACAATGACACAATAGGTTGTGTAACCATCGGTGAAAACAAATGAATAGATGCTTTGGTTGCTTTAAAAAAATTCGCTCGAAACATTACTGTAATGCATGTTCACGAAGATTGTTTGATGGCAAAATTCCCACATTAAATTTGAAGAAAACTGATTTTCAAACTGTTAGATACGAACTGATCGACCATTTTTCCATTTCGGGAGTGCAGGATAAAATCTCATTGAAATTAGTAAGAAATGAACTGCAACCCACATCCGAAAATGGCGAATATATTTTAAAACCGGTACCTGAACTAAATGTTCCAAAATTGCAAAATGATATTCCTGCCAACGAACATCTGACGATGCAGATTGCCAGACAAATCTTCAAGATCAAAACGGCAGAAAATGCCTTGATTACTTTCCAAGATGAAGAATTCGCTTATATAACCAAGCGTTTCGATAGAAACAACAAAGAAAAATTACGACAGGAAGATTTTTGTCAGTTAACCGAAAAATCACCTGAATCACATGGCAAAAATTTCAAATACGACGGAAGTTATGAAAAGCTCGGTAATGTGATAAAAAGATTTTGTGCTGCCAGTAAAATTGAAATTGAAAAACTATTCAAACTAATTCTATTCAATTATGTTTTTGGTAATGGTGATTCTCATCTCAAAAACTTTTCATTAATTGAAACTCAAAACGAAGACTTTATTCTTTCCCCAGCTTACGATCTGACCAACACAAATATTCATTTCCCAAATGAAAGCAGAATGGCTTTGGAAATGTTTGACGATTTTGAATCGAAATTTTATAGAAATAATGGATTTTCTGGAAAAGAAGATTTTTTAAAATTAGCTGAGTTTTATGAAATAAAAGAAAAACGTGCAATCAAAATGATAAGAGAATTCCCTGAAAAGAAAGAAAGTGTTAATAAATTGATCGAAGCTTCTTTTTTAAGCGAAAAGGCTAAAGAAAAATATATGATTGTTTTTCATGATAGATTGAAAGCGATTAGTTAAATTAATTGGAGAAAGTTATGCAAACCGAAACCAAAATAATCTGTACGATCGGGCCGGCAAGTTCCAGTGAATTGACACTATTGGGATTAGCCGGAGCCGGCATGAATGTGGCAAGACTTAACATGAGTCATGGTGATTATAAAACTCATCAGCAAGTTATCGATAACATAAACAAATTGAATACAGAACATGATCTGCAGATAAAGATTTTGATGGATCTGGAAGGTTACCGTATTCGTATTGCTAAGTTAGAACATCCTGTAAAAGTGGAAAAAGATGAAGAATTATTGCTTTCTTCAATTAGATGTGAAACAGACAAAAAATGCATAGCTTTTGATTACGATGGAGATTTGAATCTGGTTCCCCAAAATTCTGATCTTTTTATCGATGATGGACATCTGCGTTTCAAGATTTTGGAAATTAAAGAAAATTCTCTGCTATTGAAAACGATTTTCGGTGGAACTATTAAATCCCGCAAAGGAATCAACATTCCAGATCTTACACTACCCAACGCATTTTTGAATGAGCAGGATAAAGCAGATATAAAATTCGGGGTGGAAAATAATGTCGATCTCATTGCCCAATCTTTTGTCTGCAATGCGCAAAACATCGAACTGGTGAGAAGCGAAATTGAAAAACTCGCTGGAAAATGCGGCGTTTTCGCCAAGATCGAAAATGCAGCTGGCGTTAAAAATATCGATTCGATTATTGACGTTTGCGATGGCATCATGGTGGCTCGCGGAGATTTGGGAATCAGCCTGCCGGTTTACAAAGTTCCGGCTATTCAAAAATATATCATCAGCCGCTGCAGTAGAAAAAAGAAGCACGTGATCATCGCTACCCAAATGCTGGAAAGTATGCTGGATTCACTCTATCCCACTCGCGCTGAAGTTTCCGATATTGCCAACGCTATTTACGACAAAGCCGATTACCTGATGCTCTCTGCCGAAACTGCGGTTGGTAAATATCCAGTGCAAACCGTGGAGATGATGCGAAAAATCATTGAATATACAGAAGATAGTATTTATATTCAGCCGGAGCTGAAATGAAAAAAACATTTATATTTATCTCTGGATCAATTCTCTTAATTCTCACATCCTGCTCTTCCATGAACAGCTTTCAATCTCCCAATGTAACACCAGAAGGTAAGTATGAAGTTGGAGCTGGTAGTTCATTTATTTTAAACAATGATCATTCCACATTGATCAATATTGAATGCTTTGGAAGAATTGGCTTGAATATGAGAAGTGATGTTGGAATAAAAGTGTTTGGATTACCGGGACTCAGTGGTGGTTTGATGGCAGATTACAAATATCAGATTATTGAAAACCCCGTTTACGTTTCTGTCGAACTGGGAGCATCATACTGCTATACAAAAGACCTGAATTATTATGATATCTATCCGATGTTGATTGCGGGAAGTGAAAGATTTTACGGAGGTTATCGGGGCATTTACCGCAATGGCGTAGACGATGATGCCAAAGTTGAATTTAACAATTATATGAATAGCTTTTTTCTTGGATGTAAAACTGGACCAGGACCATACCTTCGACCGGAAATTGCCTTCTTCACACACGATTTCAAACACGGCTTTTTCATTTTTGGATTGGCTCTACAATTCAAGTAATTATTATTTTCAATTTGACACAATAAAACCAGATCATCTTATTCACAACAAGTGAGGTGATCTATGAAAAAAATTGTTGTATTTTTTGTTTTAGTTGTAATTATTTTTGGATGTTCAAACTCCCGCAAATCACTACTAAAACTTTCCGATCTGAAAACTGAACAGGAAGATTGGGAGTTGGTCTATGCCGATTCTCCTACAGATTCCGGTTATCAGAAATTTAACCATGATAAGTGGCTGATGTACTATCTGCACTGGCGTCCTTTAACCGAAGAACGCAAAAATATTTCCACCGAATATGTACGTGAATTGATGCTTTCTTTCTGGGGACCAAATATGCCTTTCACTATAACGAGCGATGGCGGTGAAACAGAAATTGGCGGACATCAGGCTTTTTACATCGACGGCACACTTTTCAATGAAATGGTAAGAACTCGTTTTATCGTGTGGAACTGCCTCGAAACCAATCGACAATTCATTTCCGATTGCAACATAAATCAAACCATGAACACTTCTCCTGACCTTTTTGACCTGGAACTGGAAATCACCAAAACTGTTTCCAGTCACGGTCAGGAAGTTTCCCAAAATCCGAATTTACCAAAGCTCTTCAAATCAGAAGAATTTAATATTTCCTTTTATATTCCCGAACATTGGAATACAGCTATTTTTCCTCATGCCGGCTGGTATCCTGATGGCGTAACCAAAGATAGCGGCAGTTTCTGGACTTTGATAACTGATCCGGAAAAAAGTATTGAAGTTCTTTGGCAACCTCAAACAGAATTAACCGAAGAGAATCTTCAAAAATTCATTTCTAAAACAGAAGAAACCGAATTCCAACAGGGAGAATTATTTTCCAGCTGCGATAGTGTGAAGATTTCCAACCTAAATATCGAATCCGATCTGATCATCGCGGATTGCACCCAATATTATACTCACAAACAAACTGTTCAGGAACAGGAATATGTTTGGAACGATCATTACATAGGCAAAGTTTTTATGTTCAATCGGCATAAAGAAACTTATCTCATCGCAGCAACCATTCTGGTTAATACAGAAGTGATGGGAGTGCAAGTGAATTTGAAGCCATCCCAGAAAACAATAGATGAGTTTATCCAGGAAAAACTGTATGGAAATATTGAATTTCTGCAAGATACAGCGAGTTAATCATACTACCTTGAATTAATCTTTTGACAGAGTACTGATCTTCCAAATTAATTGAATCGAAAAGTAAATTAAGGAAAAATTATGGAACGCAAAATTTCGGTAGATCTGGGAAATCTCATCCTGTCATTTTCCGATTCGATGGACTTGGCAAGTCCAGAGCTTACACAACATCAGCAGAGAACAGCTCTGATTGTGTGGGAAATTTGCAAACTTGCAAATCTTTCAACTGAACGTCTTGAAAACATTTTTACCGCTGCTCTTATTCATGATATTGGAGCCTTTTCACTGGAAGAAAAAGCTTCTCTGATGCAGGCAGAGAACATCAATACGGAAGAACATTGCATTCGTGGCCAGAAACTGCTGAGAAAAACACCCTGGCTGAGAGATTCTGCTAGAATTATACGCTATCACCACACTCCCATCAGAGAGTGGAATCAAGCAATTTATGTAGCTCATGTTTTCGATTCGCAAATTTTATATTTATCAGATTATGTGGAACGTCAGATCGATCGAAATCAATTCATTCTTTACCAACATTATAATATCATAGAAAAAGTAAAAAAACTGAGTGGAGTAGAATTTCATCCTCAGATAGTAGAACTTTTTCTGGAAACTAGTGATCGGGAGGAATTCTGGCTGGATCTGATTTCTCCGAGGCTTTATTCAATCTTGCAAGCTGGACCATTTAGAGAAATCAAAGTAAATATGCAGGAGCTTATGAATATCTCAGAGCTTTTCCGTAATATCATCGATCTCCGATCACGGTTTACTTCTACTCATTCCAGTGGAGTTGCTGCAGCTTCATCCAAACTGGCAGAAAAATTTGGCTTTACTCAAATGGAAATCGATATGATGCAGATTGCCGGAAATCTGCACGATATAGGAAAGCTGGCTATTCCCAACGAGATCTTGAACAAACGTTCCAGCCTGACCAGACCAGAAATTGAGATCATGAAATCGCATACTTACTACACTTATACCATCATCAATAAAATTTCCGGTTTGGAACAAATTGCCCGTTGGGCTGCTTATCATCACGAAAAACTGGATGGCAGCGGCTATCCGTTCCGATGTAGAGCAAAAGAACTTTCTTCCGGTGCGCGCATCATGGCAGTTGCCGATATTTTTACGGCTTTAGCGGAAAATCGTCCTTATCGAAAAGGAATGGATCAAAAGGAAATTGTGCGAATCATGCGTCAGTTTGCTGATAGAAGTCTTATCGATAGTAAATTGGTAAGATTGTTGTTATTCAACTATGATGAAGTTCTGGATCATGTAAAAACTCAACAGAGAATTGCCAGAAATTTTTACGAAAATCAGTTTGAAATTAAAGATGTTCAATAAGCTGTAATCTGTAAAAACAGGAGGAAGAATGGAAGTTTTCTGGCTAAAATCTGCATCGTTTTTTTTGATATTTATCACTGGTTTAACTGGTGGTTTCTTTGCGCATTGGCTTTCCAAAAGATCAAATAGTAAAATTATCTTTTCGTTGGGAAATGCTTTTGCCGGTGGAGTTTTTCTGGGTGCCGGCCTTATTCACATGCTCCCCGATGCTCAATCGGGATTTGCAGCTATTTCTTCTAATTCCGATTATCCCTGGTTTGCGGTAATCTGTATCGCAGGTTTTTTAACTATTTTCTTTCTGGAAAGAGTACTGCTGCATCATTCTCATGACTCTGTTCCTGAAACTGATAACATTGCTGTAAACAATAATCCTTCCAGAATTTTATATCCATACGTTCTCATGTTTATTCTTTCTATTCATTCCATCATTGCCGGAATTGCTTTGGGAATTGAAGAAAAGGCAATCCAGGCAATTGTTATTTTGCTGGCAGTTTTGGCACACAAAGGAACTGCAGCTTTTGCTTTGGGAGTGAGTATGCTGCGAAATAATACAGATAAAAAGAAATACAGATCTATGATAACTTTCTTTTCGTTTATGACTCCGCTGGGAATAATGCTGGGATATCTTTTTTCTGTTTTACTTTCAGGAAGTTCAGAGCAGATTTTTGAAGCAATCTTTGACGCTTTAGCAGCTGGAACTTTTATCTATGTTGCTGTCATGGATATTCTGGATGAAGAGTTTACGATCAGGGAAAAACTGATCACTAAATTCAGTTTCGTTTTAGTGGGATTGGCCATTATGGCTGTGGTTGCTATTTGGACATAAATTTGTTAATTTTTTTATAGATTATCTAATCGATTATTTCATAAATCCTATAGATATAAATATTTTTGTTGCCAAAATATATTGTTTAAGTTTTTTTTCGTTGTTAGATGAAAAATGTTTTGTAAGCTGAAAAAAGAAATGTATTTAAAAAGCGGGAAGTGATATGAGAAGCGTTCCAGCCTTAATTATAGTTATTATCGGTGTTGTTGCCATTATCGGTGTTGTTGCTTTCGTAATAGCCAGTATAGCACACAATTATTCTGAAGTCGAAATGCAGGCAGGACAGCAAATGCAGGAAACATCCAATTTACCGGAATTGAACCAGAACATGTTTATTCTACAATTGTTCTCCAGCAAAAATTATTCACGCATCGAACATCAGAAACAGAAATTGGAAAAAGCCGGTTATAACATGATCGTGACCAAAACAATGAAAGAAAATGAAATTTTGTATCGTTTGCGTTTGGAAGGTCTTTACGGCAAGAATGAAGCTTTGGCGATAGGAGAAGAGATAAAGCAGAAGTTTCCGTCCATCCAGAATTACTGGCTCGATCAGATCGGAACTGAAGAATCTGTATCCGAACATATTGCCGAACAAAACCTGGTGGAAGAAGTTGATGACAGCGAAGTTGCCCAAGATCAGCAAACAGAGCAGCCATCAGAAACAAATCAGCAGACAGAGCAGAAGCAAACCACATATCAACCCATAACTCAAACTTCCGGTAAACAGTATGAAGTGCAATTAATGGCCAGCAGCAATTATGCCAAGATCGAAGAAGCAAAAGCCGCTTTATCACGCTTGGGATATAACACAAAAATCTTAAATCTGCGAGAAGGAAAAAAGATCGTTTATCGCCTGCGATTAAGTGATATGTATTCGGAATCTCAGGGAAAAGCTCTTGGCGATAAGATCATCAAAGAATCACCACTAATTTCTGGATATTGGCTGGACGAAATGGAAAATGGAAAATCCGTTCAAAACCAGAATCAGATTTCCAAAACAACGGAACCAGTAAAACAGCAACAGACAAAAACTTATACAGGAGCCAAGAACTACGAAGTTCAATTCCTGGCAAACACCAAACTGGATTTTGTGCAAAACCGTAAGCAAGAACTGGAAAATAAAGGTTACCGAGCTAAGATATTGACTGTGGTTATCAATGGAACAACTTATTATCGTTTGCGATTGGCTGATGCTTATTCCAAAGCTCAAGCTGAAGATATCGGTAAGCAGGTGAAACGTGATATTGGTTTCGTAAAAGATTACTGGGTTGTAAAGAAAACAGCAAATGATCGGGTTTATACTCAAACTACCAACACACAGCAAAATACAAGAAAAGAAGAACCGAAGGTACCCAAAACCGAACCACCTGTAGTGGAAGAAACTGTTGTATCCGATGGAGATGCAGAATCTAAAATTGTTGATTACTCCGCTTCCTGTAATGCCAATGACGTGAATATTCGAACAGGTCCGGGAATGCAGCATGAAGTCGATCCGATCGGAAAACTGATGCAGGGAATCACTGTTTTCGTGGTAGAAGAAAAAGGCGATTGGGCTCGTTTTACAATAACTCCAAACGACGAATCATGGTCGGGTTGGGTTCGTTTACGCTACCTGGATAAGAATTAATCGAATTTTAGAGTAATAAATTGAACTGGATCAGATTTTGGCCAATTCTACTAACTGTAGCATTAGCTATTTTCGTTTTTATAACAAAAGAACATATTTGGAAGAAGATTATCGCTATTCTAATTCCTGTTGTCATTTTACTGATAAAGTATTTATCATCAAATATCACTATAGAAATTTTATGTACTTATGGATTGATTATCTATTTCATTTTATTGCTGATATATTATCGAAATAAAGGTGTAGTTTAAATGAATAAAATATTAATATTTTCAATTATTTTAGCAACTCTGCTTATTTGCAGTTGCACAGGAAAAGCCATGTTCAAAGAAATTAAAACCAATACAGATCAATTGCAGAATTTAACTATAATGGGATACGGCACAGGAAGTTCTAAAAGCCCCAATCTGGCAAAAGCAAAAGCCAAAACCTACGCCTTTGCCAACCTCGCAGAACAAATTTCCGGCAAAAATTTCAGTTATCAGAAAAACAATGGTTCAATTACATTCAAAACTAACACTCAGGCAACCATCAGCGGTTCCGAAGAAGTAGCATCGGTCTACATCGGAGATCACACTTACTTCACGATCCTATCCACAAAATTTTCCCGAGAAAATAGTTCAACAAACGATTCCTGGCTGCTGGATACTGAATATAAAACCCAAGATCTGGAAAAAAGTTTTATCGAAAAATATCAGCAGGCTGTTCAACAGGTTATTGATAAACGATTTTCAAACATAAATCGTTTGGAAGGCAGATTATTCCTCACAAATATCGATGTGCAATATGATGAATCTTCAAAGCAGTTTTCAGTAAAAATGCAGGTTCTGATAGTGGTTGAAGGTTAGATATTACCTACTCTTTCTTCTCAGTTTTTTTCCTGAAATATTTCATGGCATCTTCTATCATAGCCATGCCGCGATAGGTTTGCCCCACATGAAAATTAGAAGTGAGTTCATCCAGACTGGCTTCCTTTTTGTGTGAACTCACACCGTAAGAATAAAGCATTTCCTGATCTGTAACCAGCAGATCAACTTCAGCCTGAGCTCCTTTGTGTTCAGGATTCAATACCAAAACTCGTTCAAAGCATTCCAAAGCTTTTTCGATCTGTTTCAAGCCAAGATATGCCAGCCCCAGATGATACTGAACAGCCACAGCTTTGTCATCTTGCTTCACTATTTCTTCGAGCAGTTTCACCGCTTCTTTAAAACGTCCTGCCGCTTTCAATGAAATCGACATTTGATAATAACCCAGAGTTGAGTTCCTACTATGCTTGTGCAGTTCTTTGAAGGAATTGATGGCAGCATCGATATTGCCGCGATGATAGTAACTGAGACCTTTCCAGTAGTGCGCCATATATAAATCCGGTTCATTGGTACTGATCTCGTTGAAGCACTCAATTGCTTTCTGGAAATCTGTGTAACGAAAATAACAAATTCCCAACTTGTAAAATGCCAGACTGTATTTTGGTTCCATCTCGATAACTTGCTGATAAAACTTGATTGAATCCTTCAAATCACCCAGCAGATAATGCAGTTCGGCAAGGTTATAGATCACATCGATCTCTGCGGGATTTTCATTTAAAATTTCCTGATATATTGATATCGCTTTTTTCAGCTGTCCATGCATTTTATATTTTTCTGCCTGTTTCAGTTTTGTTTGAAAATCTGCCATTTGAACTCCTTAAAACACAATAAATTAAACATCAAATAAACTTTTCAAAATTCATGATAAGTTTATCCAATTTTGATGTAAAGAAAAAAAGCGCACAAAAAATATGTGCGCTTTCATAATATCATTATTACTCTTATTTCACTTCCTCGATAGCCCACTGGATGGCATTTTGCAACATTTCATCTTTGGGGCTTTCAATGAATCCGGTTTCCATCAGTTTTTTAGTCATACTTCTGGAATAATCGATATCGGTTTTGGCTTTCTGGAATGCTTCATCCCAGGTCATCTCGATTCGAGCAACTCCGTCTTTGATTGCCTGCATTGCCACATCAGCAGCTTCCACAGCAAAAACACCTGATTCATCCATTGTGGGAACAATATTCTCTGGATTTATGCCGCGTTTTTCAGCATAATTTGCCAGTGAATGGGCAGCAGCAATTGCCATATTATCGGTTACTTTTTTGGCACGAACCAGCAGAGCACCTTTCAAAATTCCTGGAAATCCCAGAGAATTGTTTACCTGGTTCGGAAAATCTCCGCGACCGGTAGCAGCAATAAAAGCTCCTGCTTCTTTGGCTGCATAAGGATAAATTTCCGGAACAGGATTAGCGCAGGTGAAAACAATAGATTTTTCTGCCATTGAACTGATCCATTCCGGTTTAACTGTGTCTGGACCTGGTTTACTTAGAGCGATCATCACATCGGCTCCTTTACAGGCTTCGGCAAAAGATTCAATTTTTTCAGGATTTGTACTTTCACACAGTTCCCATTTGCGATAGAAGCGTTTATCTGCTTTGATATCTTCTCTACCTGTATGAAGTCCGCCTTTGGAATCGAAGAGATACATTTTTCGGGGATCTCCACCGGCAGCAATTATCAGTCGTGCAATAGTCGTATTAGAAGCTCCAGCACCCAGCATTACTATTTTCACATCTTCGATCTTCTTTTCAGCCAGTTTCAGCGCATTGATCAATCCGGCCAGTGTAACGCAAGCTGTTCCCTGAGCATCATCGTGCCAAACAGGAATTATACATTCCTCGCGCAAAGTATCCAGAACTTTGTAGCAGTTAGGCTGAGAAATATCTTCCAAATTAACCGCTCCAAAACTGTGCTGACACATCTTTACGAATTCGATGATCTTATCAGGATCGTTTTTGCCGTTTTCATCTTTACTGTCCACGCAAAGTGCTACCCCGTCTACTCCACCCAGATATTTCATCAGGAAAGCTTTTCCTTCCATCACGCCGAGTCCACCGGGAGGTGTACAATCGCCATCACCCAGCACACGAGTGGAATCGCTGACTACAGCAACCAGGTTACCACGGTTGGAAAGCTCGAAACTGGTGTCGTTGTTATCACGGATCGTGGTAGAAATTTTGGAAACTCCGGGTGTGTACCACACATTGAACCAGTTAAAACCAAAAACACCGGCTTTGGGAACGGTCTGGATTTTTCCACCGTAGAATTTGTGAGCATCTTCAGCCAGTTTTTTCAGGAACAGTGTTTTGGCTTTGGCGATCTGTTCCTGCGAAAATTCATCGGGAAAAACTTCATTCAAATTTGTTAAATCCATCTTCAACTTTTTCATTGGAAATCTCCTATTAACTTTATTTGCAATTATTTATCAATACTATCCTTCGATACTATTCAGTAAACTGAATCACTCAGGATTACATTATTACTTCATTTTAAAAAACCTCACTATCACACTGAGTAATACCTGCGACGTATCGAAATGCGAACCATCAGATTCTATTTCTGATACTGTTTCACGCCTTCTTTATAAATGTCGTTTCCCTTTACATCATTTGCCACAATGCAGGGAAAATTCTCCACTTTCATCTCGCGAATCGCTTCAGTTCCCAGATCTTCATAGGCAATTACTTTTGCTTCTTTTATCGATTCTGCCACCACAACGGCAGCTCCACCGATTGCGGCAAAATAGACAGCCTTATTTTTCTGCATGGAATCGATAACAGCCTGGTTGCGAGGTCCTTTTCCGATCATACCTTTTAATCCAGCATCCATTAAAATCGGAGCATAAGGATCCATGCGATAACTGGTTGTCGGCCCGGCAGAACCGATCGGTTTTCCTGGAGGAGCCGGTGCTGGTCCTACATAATAAATCACCTGACCCTTGATATCAAAAGGCAATTCTTTTCCAGCTTCCACCAATTCTACTAAACGTTTATGCGCTGCATCTCTTCCGGTATAAATCGTGCCGGAAATATAAACTTTATCTCCAATCTGAAGTTTTTCCAGATCTTCACTTGTTAAAGGTGTTTTTAAATAAACTGTATTTTCCATTGTATCTCCTTTATAAGCAACGAACAAAACCCGTCTTACTGAGGAAATCTTCAAAGAAACTTCTTCCGCAGAAGCTCGCTTCAATTTGAAGGCATTCCTGAGAACAATTTGCAGGATTCGTCAGGATATCTTGCAAAAAGTTAGTTTTGTTAGTGTTGTTCGCTGCTGACATAATTTATTATCAAATCACTGCACTTTTATGTCGTGCTGCATGACATTGCACATTTACAGCAACAGGCATGGAAGCTATATGACACGGTTTGGTAAGTATTTGAACTCCCAGAGCTGTGGTTCTGCCGCCCAAACCCTGCGGACCAATTCCCAGATTATTAATTTTTTCCAGGATTTCTTTTTCTACTTTCGCCCATTTAGGATCAGGATTTTCTTCATCCAAATCTCTTAATAAGGCTTTTTTGGCCAAAAGCGCACTTTGTTCAAAATTTCCACCCAATCCAACTCCAACCACTATTGGAGGGCAGGGATTACCACCGGAACGAGCAATGCGATCGACTACAAATTCGACTACACCTTCTATTCCATCAGCGGCTTTCATCATCTTAACTTCGCTCATGTTTTCACTACCGCCGCCCTTGGGAGCGATCGTGATCTTGATCTTTTCGCCGGGAACTATATCGGTGTAAATGATTGCCGGAGTGTTATCCTTTGTATTCACACGATCGATGATCGGATCATCCACCATCGATTTGCGCAGATAACCTTCTTTGTAACCTTGCCGAACTCCTTCATTTATCGCTTCATAAAGATCACCACCAACCAGATGAATATCCTGACCGATTTCCAGGAAAGTAACCGCAATTCCGGTGTCCTGACAGATCGGCATTTTCTCCTGAGCAGCCAGTTCATAATTTTGCAGAAGAATATCCAGTACTTCCTTTCCGGTAGGAGATTCTTCTTTCTCTTTCATCTGTTTGATCCGATTGATAACATCTTCTCCCATGTAAAAGTTAGCATCGATGCATAACTTTTTAACGATCGGGATCAAATCTTTCACATTCACTTCTCGCATGATCTCACCTCTTTATTATAATTCATTTACTTCCTTATTTTCATACCTCTCGAAAATCACAATTTACAAATCTCAAATTACAAATAAGTTCCAAATTCAAAATAAAAAAATTTCAAACACATGATTTCATAATCTACATTTTATATGTTTAAATTTCCTTTTTTTATTAAACCCCTCTACGGCTAAAGCCGCATCTCCCCTTGTCAGGGGAGAATTTCTTCGATTAAAAAAAAACTAATAAAGAACATTCTTAAATTTGACTATCACCGTGGCAGAGCCAAGGTGTATTTTGCTAAATTTATTTCAGCAAGCTGAAAATCGAATTTTCATTATTTACCCCTCTACGGCTAAAGCCGCATCTCCCCTCAAACAGGGGAGAAAATTTGGAAAACCCCGATGCAGAGCAGCGAGGAATTCTTTCGATTAAAAGACTATTCTTTTCTTTCATTTTTCTTTCAAATCCTCTTTCACTTCCCCCTGTCAAGGGGGAACAAGGGGGTTAATGCTTTCATCACTTGCTTTCCATCTTCTTGGTTAGCTATAGTATATGGCAGTGTTTTCACAAAAAGACAAATGTTTTTGGCAAAAAGAAATGTCCTTTCTTCCAAATCGTAAAATTTCTTTTGTCCGGTTTCAGGATTCATTCTATTTCCAAAAATTAACACTTTCGATCAATGTTTTTGCTGTTTCGAATTTGAGCTTTTGATAATTGTGAATAATTTGGTACTTGTCATTTGGAATTTCACTTCAGTGCTTCTTTCACCTTCTTACCAATTTCTGCCGGAGAATCACAAACAATTACACCTGCAGCAGTAAGTGCATCCATTTTTTCTTTAGCTGTGCCTTTGCTGCCGGCAATTATCGCTCCGGCATGTCCCATTCGTTTACCTTTGGGAGCGGTTTGTCCGGCGATGAAAGCTACAACAGGTTTAGAGAAATTTTCTTTAATATATTTAGCTGCCTGGATTTCCAGATCTCCACCGATTTCACCAATAATAACAACTGCATCGGTTTCAGGATCTTTTTCAAAATGTTTCAACAGATCGATGTAGGTGCTGCCGATAATGGGATCACCACCGATACCAATTGCTGTGGTAATACCCAACCCAGCTTCTACAACCTGATTGGCAGCTTCGTAAGTGAGTGTACCGGATTTGGAGATCACGCCCACATTTCCTTTTTGGAAAACAACTCCCGGCATAATACCAACCTTGGCTTCCTCGGCCGAAATAATTCCCGGACAGTTGGGACCGATAAGAGTAGCACCACATTTCTGAACAAACTTCTTAGCTACCATCATATCAGCTACCGGAATTCCCTCTGTGATGCAGACGATCACGTTGATGCCGGCTTCAGCAGCTTCCAGCACAGCATCGGCAGAAAAAGCAGGTGGAACGAAAATAATACTGGTATTAGCACCGGCTTTTTCCACAGCTTCACGAACAGTATTGAATACAGGTTTCTCCAGATGGATTTGACCGCCTTTTCCAGGCGTTACTCCTGCTACGATATTCGTACCGTAATCCATACACTGCTGAGAATGGAAAGTTCCTTCTTTGCCAGTGAAACCTTGAACAACAACTTTGGAATCTTTATTCACTAAAATACTCATGATCACACTCCCTTGGCAGCATTTACAGCTTTTACTGCACCATCCGCCAGATCGTTAGCTGTAATGATATTTTCAATATTTGCAGATTGTAATATTTTGGCAGCTTCGGCTGAATTTGTGCCATCCAGACGAACAATTAACGGAACTTTTACTTGCGTCTTCTCAGTGGCTTCCAGAATGCCATTGGCAATTCTATCACAGCGCACGATTCCTCCAAAAATATTCACGAAAATAGCTTTCACGTTGGGATCGCGCAGAATAATCTCAAAACCTTTTGCTACAGTTTCAGCACTGGCTGCACCGCCCACATCCAGAAAGTTAGCAGGTTCGCCGCCACTTAATTTGATGATATCCATCGTTGACATTGCCAGTCCGGCTCCATTCACCATACAGCCAACATTTCCATCCAGTTTCACATAATTCAATCCGAAATTTCCTGCTTCAGTTTCGGTTGGTTCTTCTTCATCCAGATCGCGCATTGCTTTGATGTCGGGATGACGATAAAGCGCATTATCATCAAATCCCATTTTTGCATCTAAAGCTACAAATTGATCTTCGGGTGTCAGTACCAGCGGATTGATCTCGATCAGGCTGGCATCGTTCTGGGAGTAAACCTGATAAAGAGCTTTGGCAAATTTACCGAAAGATTTGATCTGAGGTTTGGAGAGCTGCAATCCAAAAGCAAGTTTTCTGGCATGAAATGGTTGAAATCCGATTAGTGGATCGATAGATACTTTGATGATCTTTTCCGGAGTTTCAGCAGCAACTTTTTCGATTTCTACTCCACCTTCGGATGAAGCCATCATCACCGGCATTTCACTGGTTCTATCTAAAACCATTCCCAGATAATATTCTTTTTTGATATCCACACCACCGGCAATGAAGATCTTCTTAACCAGTTTTCCAGCTGGACCGGTTTGATGAGTAACAAGTGTCATTCCCAACATGTTTTTGGAAATTTCTTCTACTTCCTCGATGCTTCTGGCAAGTTTTACACCGCCGCCTTTTCCGCGTCCACCGGCGTGGATTTGAGCTTTGATCACCCAGAAATTTCCAGCGCTCTTTTCTGCCGCTTTCCTGGCTTCGGCTGCATCTTCGATCATAATGCCCGATTGAATGGGGATGCCATGATCGGCAAAGATCTGCTTAGCCTGATATTCATGAATATTCATTGAACCTCCGATTAATTTTTAAACTAAACTATTTCAAATTATTTTCTTCTATCACAATCTTTGCAACTTCAGGGATTGCTTTTGCAACTTCAATTGTGCATTCTTCCGAAAAAGTGGATGTATCACAAACTTCTACAGCATAAACTTTAATCTCCTCAGGAAGATCGGCTTTTTCCTTTTTCATAATATCAAATGCTTCGAAAAGACTGATGTCGTGCGGAGAAGAATGATGCATGGTTCTACTGAATTCATCAAATGTAAATCGATGTAACGTTCCCGGAACTGATTTGCCTGTTTTGATGGAATCGATCAGGATCAATTTTTGGTAGCCGATGATCTCATCCACCACTCGGAAACCAGCCGCGCTTGCTTCCAGCACATCGATCTCCCTGCACTTCTTTTCGATCTCAAAAGCAATATGAATTCCCACTCCATCATCGGAGAGGATTGTGTTACCAAGCCCTAGAACAAGAGTTTTTTGCATTTTTATTTAAAACCCCTCTTGGAAACTATGTTTCCCTTCTCCCCTTCAAAAGGGGAGCAATAAGGATTTTCTGAGTATCTAATCCCTCGTTATCGTTTTAACTTTATTTTTGTCTTTATCGTAAATGTTCACCTTCAGCGGCATTTTACCTGGCAGAGAATGTGTAGCACAAGCCAGGCAGGGATCGTAAGGACGGAAAGCCATTTCGATCATATTCAAAATTCCATCGTTGAACTCTCCGTTTTTGATCAGGCTCTGGGCTGCTTTGGCAATTGACATGGACATGGCTGCTGAATTCCCAACAGTAGCAACGATCAAATTAACTCCAGTCACCATTCCCTGTTCATCGGTTTTGTAATGATGGATCAGAGTTCCGCGAGGAGCCTCCACAATTCCTATACCTTCTTTTGGTGTATCGGTTGGAATGTTGCGAATATCAGTGCTGGTAATAGTTTTATCTTCCAGTAATTGAACCATGTGCTCGGCTGCAAACAGAACTTCGATAAGTCTTGCCCAATGGAATGCAAGCGTATGATGAGCTGGTTTTCCGCCCAGAATTTTGTACATCTTTTCATATTCTTTCTGAGCTAGAGGAGTTGCCATTCCATCCGCCACATTTAAACGAGCCAATGGAGCTACGCGGTAAACACCACTATCCTTGCCATCAGTGAATCCCTTCCAACCTACATTTTTCAGATATGGGAATTTGATGTAACTCCAGGGTTCCACACGTTCCACAATGTGATCGAGATAATCTTTTGGAGCAAATTTCGCTATTTCTTTTCCATCAGGATCGACCACTCTCAATTTTCCATCATAAAAATCGGGATGATTATTTTCATCCACCAGTCCCATGTAATAGGTTTCATGTTTGTAGATATCGCCCACGATCAGATCGACGTAAGTTTTGTTTTTTAGAACTACATCATCAAAAATCTTAAGTGCAAACTGGGCAAAATCCACACTGTCTCTGGCAATCTGCAGAAATTCTTTTCGCTGATCTTCGGTTATACCTTTGGAAACTCCACCGGGAAGTCCGCAAACAGGATGAATTACACGTCCGCCTAAAGTAGTTATAACAGAGCGCATTCTTCTACGAATATCGATAACTTTCTTACCGATTTCTACACCAACTTTTCCCACGACACCCAGAATATTTCTTTCGCCGGGTGCAGCATCGGGACCGACAACGAAGTCTGGTCCACCTAAAAAGAAAAAGTGCAGTAGATGATCTTCCATCATGAAAGCATCATAAATCACACGTCTCACTTTAACTGCTGTTTCAGTAGGTTTTACATTATAAACTGCATCCACAGCTTTGGTGGCAGCCATGTGATGCGTTGTGGGGCAAACACCGCAGATACGTGGTGTGATTCTAGGCAGTTCTTCTACAGGCCTTCCCACGCAGAATTGCTCGAAACCTTTCAGTTCAGGAACCTGCAGATAAGCATTGGTTGCATTTCCCTTTTCATCCAGGAAAATTTCGATTTTGCCATGACCTTCCAATCTGGTGATAGGATCTATAGTTATTTTCTTTGCCATATTATTTATCCTCGTTAATTCGTTTTCTTTTCAACATGGAAATGGGTAGCGAAAAACGATAGAAAGTGCCAGCAGGATCGGGAATTTGTTCCATTAATCTATCTACATCGGCATCTTTCATTTCTTCTTCGCCTTCCAATCCGACTATTGAAGCTAAAGCAGAAACCATTTTAGCTCCTACATCCAGAACTCCAGGAGGTGGCCCGTAACAACCGCGACAAGGCATATTGGCACTGATGCAGCGACCGTCTCCTTCTTCTTTGCAGCCAAATCTTGTAACTGGTCCCATGCAGATAATTCCCTGAGCCAGAAAACATTTTTCTGGATCGGGCTGAGTTGTAGCAACTCGATAAATTTTATCAATACTGAGTTTCTCCGGTTTGCTATCGTTTCTGCTGCAGATATCGCACAAAGACTTGGCGGGAGCCAGCACAGTTCCCTTGGCAGGAAGATCACCGGATAGAATTTTATTAATTGCATTCATGGTAAGGTATGGCTCTGGAGAGCAGCCGGGAAGATAATAATCTACATCTATAACCTGATCCAGGCTTTTCACAGTGTTATGAAATTTAGGAAGTGTCAGTTCACCTTCTTCTACTTGCCAGCGCTGCTGAGGAACAATTCCATCAGGATTTTCTACCGAAGGACAACTCTTGCCATAGGAAGATTCGAAGATCGTTTCTTTATCCCAGAAATTTGCCAATCCGGGAATTCCACCCATGTGAGAACAAGCACCAAAAGAAACCACGATCTTTGATTTCTTGCGCAGCAGTTTGGCCATTTCCTCGTTTTCTTCGGTTCGGATCGCACCGTTTATAAAAGAAACCGTGATCTCACCTTTTTTCATATTTCTTACATCTTCATATTTAAAGTCCATCGCACAGGGCCAGAAAACGATATTTACCAGATCTGCAACTTTTAAAATATCTTCGTTCAAATCCACGATCGCTTCTTCGCAGCCGCCACAGGATGCACACCAGTAAAAGGCAACTTTGGGTTTTGCCATCAAAACCTCCAATTCCTTAAATTAAAGTTCCCTGATATTCCGTCGCCAACTGTTTTGCTTTGACGTGATCCGGAATGTAATCAGGCAGGATTACGGGCGATATTTTTTTCTTATCGATTCCCAGTTTATCCACTTCTTTGATATAATCTTCTACGTGTTTCAGACTCATTTTTCCAAGTTTAACACCTTTCTTCACTTTAGCAGCAGCATTTGTTCCGGCTCTGCGGCCAAATACCACAATATCCAACTGGGAATTTCCCATCAGACGATTGCGGCCATGCACGCCACCGGAAGCTTCTCCCGCTACGAATAGCCCAGGAATAGATGTTTCGGCATTGGCATCGATTTCCAGCCCACCATTTTGGTAATGAAGAGTTGGATAAACCAGCATCGGATATTTTGTAATATCTATATCAAATCGCTTGTACTGACGCAGCATGGCAGGAAGATATCTTTCAATCGTTCCTTCTCCTACCAGTAATTCAATGAGAGGAGAATCCAGCCAGATACCACGCAAACCGGAAGGAGTTTCCACTCCCAGCCCTTTATCACATTCTCGAATAAAAGCCGATGCTTCAATGTCTCTTGGTTCAAGCGGATAAACAAATAATTCACCATCTTTATTTACCGGCTGCGCTCCTAAACCACGAATTTTTTCTGTGCACAGAAAACCAACTATCTGTTCCGGAAAAACTGCTCCGGTTGGATGATATTGAACCGAATCCATATACATCAATTTTGCACCGGCTCTATAACCCATTACCAGGCCATCAGCTGTTGCGCCATAATGATTGGTAGTTTCAAAGCCACGTACATGCAGCCGTCCAAAACCACCGGTTGCAATTATAACTGATTTAGCTTTAACAATGGAAAATTGTTTATTTTCCATGTGATAAAGAATAGCTCCGGCACAATTTCCTTTATTATCTAAGATCAATTCTGTGGCTGATGTATATTCAATGAAATTTATTTTTTCGGGACGATTCTGAACTTCGTCACGCAGCACACGGCAGATTGCAGCACCGGTATAATCTCGTGCAGAATGCATTCTGTTACGGCAGGTGCCACCACCCGATTTCACCATCATCGAGCCATCCGAATTTTTATCGAACATCACACCCAGATCTTCCAACCACTTAATAGAAGGAGCTGCATCTTTTACCAGGGCTTCCACCAGTTCCGGTTTATTATCGAAGTGACCGCCACCAATTACATCCAGGTAATGCAAAGTTGGATTGTCATCCAATTGATCGGCTGCCTGAATTCCACCCTGAGCCATCATCGAGTTGGAATCTCCCAGACGCAATTTTGTTACCAGAGTAACTTCTGCTCCGCCGTTGGAAGCTTCGATAGCAGCAGAAAGACCAGCAGAACCAGCTCCGATAATGAGAACATCTGTTTCAATTTCGATTTTATCCAGATCGAAAGTATCGGGATGATTGCGTGGATAAGATTCCATAATATCCACAACTTCGTTTACCATTTTCTCGCCTTTATTCGGTCCGATCCTGAGTTCTCGCAAAGCATCACTCTGATAGTCGGGATGATATTTATCCAGAACTTCTTTACGCTCCTGCTCTGTCATTCCAGGAAAAACTTCCTTCCCGAGTTTCTTGGCAAGTTCCAATCGCTTGGGCCGGGTTTTCTCGACCATTTTAATGGACTCCATCATATATTTAGGATACATGTTGCACTCCTGTATTTTTTTTAGGATACATATTGATCTCCCTCTATGAAATTTTAATTTCGCGTTTGTAATATTTTTTCGAAAGTTTATCTTTCGGCATCGCTTTCATTTTATCGATTTCTTTATCGTATTTGCCCTTTTCCAGTTCTTTCAAGCGTGCTTCAAGTTCAGGACTTTTTGGTGCCAGGTATTTGGCATAAAGTCGGCGAGCCAGGATGGCATTGTTGTATTGCACGATTTCAGCAGGACAGCGCAATGCACAAAGTCCACAGCGAATGCAGTCGAAAGAAAGATTTGCAGCTCGCTTTATATCTCCCCGAATAATTGCCTGGATATAATCCATCACCTGAATTTCCTGAGGACAGGCTTTTGTACAGGTATTGCAGGAAACACAACGGAATACATTCGGAAACAATTCAGTAAAGGTACTTACATCTGCTTCCAGTTCGTTCAAATCGTATATCGGTTTCTCAGCTGGAACAAAAGGTATCATGGCAATTGCCATTCCTTCTGTTACCACAGTTTGACAAGCCAAACCGCCCTGCAGTTTATAATCACCTTTTTCTCGATAAACCGTGGCACAGGCACCGCAATATCCTTCTCGGCAGCCAACACCTTTTTTCAATTGGAAACCCGCATACTCCATAGCAGAAATAATGGTGGAACCTTCGGGAACTTTGAATAGCTCTCCACCAATATAAACGTTTATCATCTCTCTTTTATCGCCCATTAGCTATTCTCCTCCTTTTATCTCGGATTTGGTTTTTCTATCCAAATCTTCACTAGCCAATTTTGGAAGCGGTCCCAAATTTCTGATTGATTCTATAAATTCTCTCATCGTGTTGGCAAACTTGTTACCTTCACTGGCCGAAATCCATTCCAAACGCAATCTTTCGGGATCGATACCCATTTGCTTCAGCATGGCTTTCAATAAAATCACACGACGTTTGGTTTTGTAATTTCCAGTTTGATAATGGCAGTCACCAGGATGGCAGCCGCCGATAAAAACTCCATCACTTCCATTTTTGAAAGCATATAAAATGTGCTCAGGATCGATCCTGGAAGAACACAAAGTTTTAATGACCACTCCATTGGGAGGATATTGTAACCGAGAAGTTCCTGCCAGATCTGCTCCTGCATAGGTACACCATTTGCACAGGAAGCAAACGATCTTTGGTTCAAATTTTCTCATATTCACTTCCTTATATTTAATTTAATATTACGTTTATCATGTTCAAAATCTGATCGTCGGTAAGGTTCTTCTGTTGAGATGCACCAGATGGACAAGCCGCAATGCAGGCTCCACAACCTTCACAAAGAATATCGTTCACTTCTGCGATCATATTATCATTCAAAATACGTGCTCCATACGGACACGTTCCAATACAAATACCGCAACCAGAACATTTATTATCATCCACGGTAGCGATGATCGGCTCGTGCTGAACTTCATCCTGCGACATCAGAGCAAGAATTTTGGCAGCTGCACCAGAAGCCTGAGAAATTGCATCAGGAATATCTTTTGGACCTTGACCTGCACCTGCCAGAAAAAATCCCGACTGCAAACTTTCCAGAGGTCGCAGCTTTGGATGAGCTTCGCTCAAGAAGCCATCTTTATCGGTTCCTATTTTCAAATTCTTGAACAGATCTTTCGCTCCTTCACTGGGAACCATAGATTGTGCCAGAACCACCAGATCAGCTTTCACGGTTACTTTTTTGCCTGTGAGAGTATCCATTCCGTGCACAACCATTTTGTCGCCTTCTTTATATACTTTTGCCACTTTACCGCGAATATAGATTATGCCGTCCTCTTTAACGCCTTCCTGAATGAATTCCTCATAGCGCTTACCGCCAGAACGGATATCGATATAGAAAACATAAGGTTGTCCGTCGTGAACTTTATGCTTGTAAAGCTTGGCATGTTTAAGCGTGTACATGCAGCAGATCTTGGAGCAGTAAGCATTGTGTCTTTCAGGATCACGCGAGCCGGAACATTGAATGAAAACAACCTCTTTGGGAACTTTACCATCAGAAGGACGCAGCATCTTTCCACCGGTTGGGCCGGTAGCAGAGAGAATTCTTTCGAACTGCAGTCCGTTCATGACGTCAGGATATTTTCCGTAACCATATTCCGGAATATTCTCCACAGGATAAAGATCGTATCCTGTTGCTACTATGATCGCACCGATATCTTCCTTGAAAATTTCAGGTTTTTTATCGTAATCGATCGCTTCCGGTAAACACACTTTTTTACATTCACCACAGGCAATTGGTTCAAAACCAAGACAGTGCTCCGTATCGATCGTGTAAGTAGACGGAATAGCCTGCGGAAATGGAACATAGATAGCTCTGCGATAATCCAGTCCTTCATCGTATTCGCTGGGAACAACTACCGGACAGCTATCAGTACAATCATCGCATAGTGTACATTTTTCGGGATCTACAAACTGCGGTTGACGTTTTATCTTCGCTTTGAAATTTCCCATAAAACCGGAAATTTCTTCCAATTCACTATTCACATAAAGTTTTATATTTTTGTGTTTTCCCAGCTGTACCATTTTTGGAGTAAGAATACATTGTGAACAATCCAAAGTGGGAAATGTTTCCGATAACTGGATCATGTGTCCACCGATCGAAGGTTTCTTTTCTACCATGATCACTTCATAACCGCCATCTGCAATGTCCAATGCTGCCTGAATTCCGGCAATTCCTCCACCAATTATAAGAACACGTTTGGTAAGAGGAGCTTTCACAGGATCCAACGCCTGGTTCAGTTTGGCTTTTTCCACAGCGGTCTTTATGATCAATTCCGCTTTCCTGGTTGCTTCTTCTTTTACATTGTGGACCCAGCTGCACTGCTCTCGAATATTACCGATTTCCAGCTGATATTTGTTAACTCCCACTTCCGAGATAGCATCCTGGAAGGTCGATTCGTGCAATGTTGGTGAACATGCTGCTACAACCACTCCATCCAGTTTATGCTTTTCGATAGCCTCTTTTATCAGGTTCTGCCCAGGATCGGAACACATGAACATATAGTTCTCGATATGAGCAACTCCCGGATATTCGGCTAGTTTCTCAGTGAGGAGTTCAACATCAACGGTGTCGGCAATATTAACACCACAATGACAAATAAATACACCGATTCTTTTCATTGTATCCTCTATTTATTTTTTATTATCATATCAATTTTTTCTCTATCAAAAGCGGCTCGGGATTCACATCGTGCTGCTTAGTCCATGCTTTTTTCCAACTTGCTCCCAGGGCAACAGACATTAATTCTGTAAAATAGAAAACAGGAATTTTGTTGAAATCGGTATGCTGCTTTTCTATTTCTTTCTGCAGGAAGTCAAGATTGTAAGCACAAAGCGGACAGCTGGTCATAATGGCATCACAACCGGCATTCCGTGCTGATTGCAGAATCTCATAAACTCGCATCACGCTAACATCTTTCTTTGTTAGCGTTTGATATGCACCACAGCATTCCAATTTATAAATATAATCAATCGGTTCTGCACCCAGAGTTTCGATCAGGTTTTCCATGATGGAGGGATCTTCAAAATCGTCGATAGCATATTTCTGAGGACGCACCAGCAGACAGCCGTAATAAGCTCCAACTTTCAAGCCTTTCAGCGGATTTGACACTTTTTCTTTGATATTTTCAAACTTTATGCGCTGCTGCAAAATGGAAAGCAGATGATAAATTTCCACCGTTCCCTGATATTCTGCTTCTTCCATATACATAAATTTATTTACTTTATCCAGATTATCAGGATCGTTTTCCACAAAATCTTTTGATTGCTTAAGTGTATTGTAGCACATGCTGCACATGGCTACCAATTCTTTTAAATCCTGTTTTTCGGCTCTCAGCAAATTGCGAATGGAAGAAAGCTGCAGCATCAGATCGTCGCTGCTCATGGAAAATACAGTTCCACAGCAAACCCAATCTTTCATTTCCTCCAGCTGATAATCCAGTTTTTCCAAAGCTTCTTTTGCAGAATCCTCAAAATGCTTGGCATTTGCTTTTAGTGTACAGCCAGGATAATAAGGTAATTTCATTTATTTCCTCCCTGCCTTAACCTGTTAGTTTTCTCATTGCGCACACCAAAAGAATGGGAGGCAATTCATCTTTATTTTCCACGTCCAATTTCCTGGGATCTACAATTCCCAAACCTGCCCGCAAATTTATAGTTCGGAAGGCTTCCATCAGTTTTGCTACATCGATGCCTTTAGGACAACGTGAGGAACATTGCAGGCAAGTGGAACAAACCCAGATAGTTTCGCTTTCCAGGATATCCTGAATTTTTCCATACTGAGCTAATCGTAAAACCTGATTGGGATTGATATCCATATAATCTACTACCGGACAGCCGGATGAACAATTTCCGCATTGATAGCAGTCGAACACATCCTGACCCGAAATTTCGTGGAGTTTCTGTACTAATTCATTTTTTATTTCTTTTCTGGAAATTTCTGTGAACATATCAATCTCCCTTATAATCGTAACCAATTTGGAAAGCTTTCATATTCAGTTCGGTAAATTTGGCAGGAACTGATTTTTTGATCGCACTTTTCATAGCTTCGTAAGTAGCAACTTTGGCTTGAGCAGTAGCGAATCCCAGCATCACAATATTTGCCACGATCTTTTTACCGAGTTCTTCTGCCAGTCGAGTTGCCGGTATCGATTTTACTGTTAGATTTTTTGGCGGTTGCAGATTTTTCACCAAATCACTATCATAAAGTAAGATACCTTTATCTTTCAGGATGCCTATAAACTTATCGTAACTTTCCTGGCTCATAGCGATCAGCACATCGGCTTCATCAACCATAGGATAATCAACTTCATTATCAGAAATAATTACCTGTGAGCTGCAAGCACCTCCACGAGCTTCTGGCCCATATGACTGCGTCATGGAAGCTTGTTTGCCATCAAAAATGGTCGCCGCCTGCCCCACGATGAATGAAGAAAGAATGATACCCTGACCACCGAATCCGGAAATTTTAACTCGTAATTCAGTCGTCAGGTTAGTTTCTTTTTTATGTGAATTATCCATCATTCCTCCTAATATTGTGTTTTTTTATCTTCCACATAAAGTGGATGTCTTTTAACTTTGCGGGAAATTCCCTTTTGTACGTTTTCCCAGAAAGTTAATTTTTCTTCATTAACAAACACACCACAAACCATTTCTCCATCCATATCCAAAGGAATTTCTGTGGGATTTGCACTGTGGTCGATAATAGCTCTTTGCTTATATTCCTGAAGTAGATCTAATCCTGTTCCGCCCTTGTTCTTGCGAGCAAAAACCGTCGAACATGGTGATACGATTTCCATAAAACAAAAACCTTTTTTATTCGCCATCACTTCTACAGAATCCTGAATTCGCTGCAGATGAAGTGCCGTCCAGCGAGCAACATAAGAAGCTCCGGCAGCAGCAGCAAGACCAACCAAATTGAAAGGGTGTTCATAATTTCCATAAGGAGCTGTAGAACTATACGCTTCCAAAGGTGTAGTCGGAGCATTCTGCCCACCAGTCATACCATAGATAAAATTATTGACACAGATAACATTTAAATCCAGATTCCTTCTAGCAGCATGGATTAGATGATTACCACCAATTGCAAAAAGGTCACCATCGCCGGAAATTACAGCAACTGTAAGATCGCGATTGGCCATTTTTAAACCTGTGGCAAAAGGAATTGCTCGTCCGTGAGTAGTATGATAAGAATCCAATTTTACATAACCTGCCACACGTCCGGTACAACCGATTCCAGAGACAACAACAACTTTATTCAGATCTATTCCTGCTCTTTTCATTCCTTTCATAAAAGCGGTAACAACACTTCCCAATCCGCATGATGAACACCAGATGTGCGGCATTCTATCCATTCGCAGATATTGTTCCATTGGATGTTTCGGTTCATTATTTTGCATAAGCCACCTCTTCTATAGCTCTGGCTATATCTTCGGGTTTGTGAAGTCCTCCACCAGGATGGGGAACAGAAATCGTTTTTACACAACCTGCACATCTTTCCACATCGATGACAACTTGTCCCATGTTTATTTCAGGAACCACGAAACCTTTGACTTTTTTTGCCAGATCACGGATTTTCTGTTCCGGGAAAGGCCAAACAGTTATCAATCGCAGATAACCAACTTTAATGCCCTTCTTCTTTGCCAGATTGATACCGGGAACCACAGTTCTGGAAGTTATTCCATAGGAAACAACAATCACATCCGCTCCTTCCAGGTCTCTTTCTTCTACCATACTTATGTCATCGATGTTCTTCTTGATCTTATCGATAAGACGATTCACAAGTTGCACATGACATTTTTCACTCATGTCGGGATAGCCGCGATGATCGTGTGTGAGACCGGTTGAATGATAAAGATAACCATCACCTGCTTTGGCAAAATCGGGAACCCAATCGCCTTTTTTTATTTCATAAGGATGATAATCTTCCGGTTTTTTATCTGTGTATTTTCGGTCGATAATTTCTAATTCTTCTACCGGAGGAATTACAACTTTTTCCGTCATATGACCAACCACCGCATCCGACATCACAAATACCGGTAAACGATATTTTTCGGAAAAATTGAATGCTTTCACAGTCAGATCGAAATATTCCTGTGGGGATTTGGGAGCTAAAGCAATAACACCATAATCTCCATGCGATCCAAATCTGGCCTGCATCATGTCCGATTGTCCCCAGGATGTTGGCAATCCTGTAGAAGGTGATCCTCGCTGCACATTTACGATAACGCAAGGAGCTTCCATCATAATTCCCAAACCGATATTCTCAAGCATCAAAGAAATTCCGGGTCCGGAACTTGCTGTCATCGATTTTACGCCAGCCCAGGATGCTCCCAGAATGGAAGCCATGGATCCGATCTCATCTTCGAACTGAACGAATGCTCCTCCTACTTGTGGTAGTCGAAATGCCATTCTTTCAGCAATTTCTGAGGCTGGAGTGATGGGATATCCACCAAAGAAACGACAACCTGCAGATACTGCAGCTTCGGCACAAGCAACATTACCCTGTAGAAAAAACTCTCCATGTAAATTACTCTGTTTCAACTTTGTCCTCCTTTCGGATAATGAAGATTGCAGAATCGGGACAGATATTTTCGCACAAACCATCGTAAGTACATTTATCCCGATCTACTACAATTGGCGGATGATATCCTTTTTTGTTAAAATCCGTGGAGAGTTCCAGCACTCCATTGGGACAAAATTCAATACAAAACGAACAGCCTTTACAGCGATCCGGAATGATATAAATCTCGCCATCAACAACTTTTGGCTTTTCTTTGCCAAAAGGCTTTTCCCAATACTTCATAGATTCTCCTGTTTATTTTATTGATTATTCATTATATAAAGAAAAAAGCAGACTTCCTGTTTTTATGGAAACCTGCTTTCGAATTAAATTTTTATCAACACGTTCAAGCAATTATAAATGTATGATGCTATCATCTGATGAGGGTTTTCGGGTATTTGTATGAAAGGATTGATGTGTGCGAGAACCTTTCTCTGCAACTTCAAAAAATCTCCCGTGCTACAAACTTTAAGATAATCAATTACATTTTAACAAAATCATTAATTAAATTATCTTTTTTTAACGTTGCGAAATGCCGACAAAGGTAACTGTTGTCAATCTTTAAATTATTATTTTTTCTGCCGATTACATTGAATGACATTCATTGTTTGCATAATTTAATAAATTTCAATATTTTACCCTTCAATTATTGATGTTCTTCACACAATTCTAATAATATACCATGCGTAGATTTCGGATGTAAAAAAGCTATATCAGCATTGTGTGCGCCGGATCGCGGTTCTTTATCGATCAGTCTGATTCCCTGGTTTTCCAATTCCGTCAGACGATCTTGTAAATTATCTGTGGATAGAGCGATGTGATGAATTCCTTCACCTTTTTTCTCTAAATATTTCGCTACAGTACTTTCAGAAGAGGTTGGTTCCAAAAGTTCTATCCTCACCTCTCCAATTGAGATGAAAGCCACTTTTACTTTTTGAGATTCCACAATTTCTACAGCTTCGATTTCTAAATCCAATTTTTCGTAAAACTTAGCTGCTTCTTCGATGCTGTGAACTGCAATTCCGATATGGCTTATCTTCTTAACTGCGGTTGTTGGCATTATGCTTCTTCCGAATAAGTATCTGCCAACTTTCTTCCCAATCTCATTGCCTTTAAATTCATGTCTACGTATTGAGGTTTTACAGATTCTGTTACAGCTTTTTTCAAGGAAGCTTCACTCACAACTCCCGTAACTTTGACCAGGAAAGCCAGAGACATAATGTTTGTAGGAAGTGGTGAGCCTAATTCTTTGGTTGCGATTTCGGTAAATGGAAGTTCATAAACTTCAGTATCCATCAGAGAAATATTTTTAACGAAGGTATTATCGGCGATGAGAATTCCATCATCATTCAGGTTGAAAGCAAATTTATCGTAAGCTTCCTGGGTGAGAGCAAGAAGAACGTCAAAACGCGTAGCTTCGGGAAAGTAAAATACTTCATTACTGATGATAACATCCGCCCTGCTGGCTCCACCGCGAGATTCGGGTCCGTAACTTTGAGTTTGAGTAACGCGTACTTTATCTAAAACAGCAGCTCTTGCCAGGATTATTCCCGCAGTTATCAAGCCCTGACCGCCGCTGCCGCTCAATCTTATTTCTGTCTTGAATTTCTTTTTACTCATTATTTATCTCCCGCTTCTGGCTTTAGAGATTGCATAAGGTTTTCGTAGGCTTCTGTATATTCCTGCCTTTCTTCCTGCACCAAAATTCCTCTGGTAATCTTATCTTCTTTTTTATCATCAGGAAGTTTTTCATAAGCTTTTACAGGGATCACATTTTCTTTCATCCACAACATCATTTTGGAAGCATCACCTTTACGATTCAAACGACCGTAAATTACAGGACAGGCACTCACAATTTCGATCACGGAAAATCCTTTATGCTGCAATCCTGCCCGGATAAAATTCTGTGCTTCCTGGGCGTGGAAAGCAGATGTTCTGGCTACAAAAGTTGCACCGGAACCTTTAGCAAGCCGGCAAATGTCAAAAGTCGGATCTATATTGCCATACATGGAGGTTGTTGCTCTAGCTCCGATAGGAGTGGTAGGAGAAAACTGCCCACCAGTCATTCCATAAATATTGTTGTTTATCAAAATAACTGTGAGATCTAAATTTCGGCGAGCAGCATGAATAAAATGATTTCCACCGATCGCTGTTGCATCACCATCTCCAGTTACCACGATCACTTTCATTTCCGGTTTATACATCTTTATTCCGGTAGCGTAGGCAATCGCTCGGCCGTGCAAGCTGTGAAGAGTATTGAAATCTACATAAACCGGCATTCTACTGGAACAACCGATTCCTGAGACCATGGCTATGTCATCTTTTTTGTAATCAAGTTGTGCGATAGCTCGAATTGTTGATCCCAAAACTATTCCGTTACTGCATCCTGCACACCATACATGTGGAAATTTTTTATCATGACGAAGATACTGATGAATTTTCTTTTGAGGTATTTTTTCCATTTTACTTTACCTCCTTTATTGTTGCCAATATCTCATCCGGTGTTATCAATTGCCCCGAAAATTTTTGAATTTCTATTATGTTCTTAGTTTTTCTAATATCGTAATTCCAGATTCCACCCATCACTCTTTTCAGTTCATTGGAAAGCTGTCCTTCATTCAATTCGGGAACGATAACTGCTTTCTTGTCTCCCAGATATTTTTTTACTGCCCGATCGGGGAAAGGCCAGATCGTAAGTGGTCGCAACATTCCTACTTTCACGCCTTTTCTACGAGCCATTACCACAGCTTCTTTGGCTGCCCTGGATGTGATTCCAGCAGCAAATATTGCAATTTTGGCATCATCCATCTGGAAGCTTTCAATCTGTACAATGTCATCGATATTATTAACTATTTTCTTCTGTAGTCGAACTGACATAGACTGTACCTCTGAGCCAAGGTTGGTAGGAAATCCGTTTGAGTCATGAGCAAGGCCGGTTACATGATAACGATAACCTTCGCCAAAGCTTGCCATCGGCATTGGATATTTGGGATTTTCAGGATAATGCTTATACCATTCAGGTGGAATGCTGGGCTGAATTCTTTTAAGTATTTTTATTTTGGAAAGGTCGGGAAGTTCTATTGTTTCTCTCATGTGACCGAGAACTTCATCGGAAAGTAGTACAACACAAGTTCGATATTTTTCTGCCAGATTCATAGCGCGAATGGCTAACTCATAGCTTTCTTTTACCGAATTCGGATACAAAACTATTGCTGGTGCATCGCCGTGATTTCCCCAGCGAGACTGCATAATATCTGCCTGTGAAGGTTTGGTCGGAGAACCGGTGCTTGGTCCGCCGCGCATCACGTTCACGACTACGCAGGGTGTTTCTGTCATCTTTGCAAAACCGATTCCTTCCGTCATCAAGGAAAATCCTGGGCCGCTGGTTGCAGTCATCGTTTTTGCTCCTGCCAAAGACGCTCCAATAATTGCAGAAATACTGGCGATTTCATCTTCCATTTGAATGAATTTTCCACCACGTTTGGGAAGTTCGCGAGAACACAATTCTGCAATTTCGGTAGAAGGTGTGATCGGATAGCCGGCAAAAAAGTCTAACCCGGCATCCAAAGTTCCACGAGCAATTGCTTCGTTTCCCTGCATCAAAACTGTATTTCTGGTTTTTTCTTTTACCATTCTGCCCTCCTACCTTTTGGCTCCGGTTATGGCGAAATCAGGACATAATTTATCACAGGTTTCGCAGTGAACACATTTTTCCGGATGCGGAACATAGGGTGATCCGTCCGGTTTTCTGCCTAAAGCACCCGTAGGACAGAAGGTAACGCAAATTCCACATTTCTTACACCAGTCATAATAAATATAGACCGGATTTTCATTGTAATCGCCGGAAGAAACGATATCGGATTCCACTTCCATTTTGGCAGAAGAATCTTCTGATCGGATTATTATTCCTTCCTTGTGCTTTTCCACGTTCTTCGTTTTCTTATTAATTCCCATTTCATCTCCAAAGAATACAAATTTACACTCTTATTCTTGAAACACAAATTTTTCTTTGTTTTTTTGTTTTGATAAGATTTTTTAACTTGTTTATATAATTGAATTTAAGATCTGGTAAAATCATTTTCTTGCAGGAAATCATCAAATTTCTTTCAGCTCGAAGATCCTGTCTCGCAGTTCCGCAGCCTTTTCAAACTCCAGGTTTTTGGAAGCTTCGAACATCTCCTTTTCCAACAGTTGTATCACTTTTTCTTTTGAGTCTAAATCCAAGTAATCCATAAAGTTATCTTTATCGGATTTAGCCTCTTTTTCATCCACTTTTTTATAACCGTCGGCAACACTTGTAGCACCCATTATGTCGTCAATATTTTTTTTGATACTTTCGGGAGTAATCTTATTCTTCAGGTTGAAAGCTATCTGCTTTTCGCGGCGGCGGTTAGTTTCGTCTATGGTTTGTTTCATGGCAGCTGTGATGTGATCAGCATAGAAAATCACCTTCCCTTTAACGTTTCGGGCTGCTCTTCCAGCTGTTTGAATCAGGCTGCGGGCAGAACGCAGAAAACCTACTTTATCGGCGTCAAAAATAGCGACCAATGATACTTCCGGCAAATCGAGTCCTTCCCGCAGAAGATTGATACCAACCAGCACATCAAATTTATCGGTGCGGAAATCACGGATTATTTTGGAACGTTCAATCGTGCTGACTTCGCTGTGCATATACCGCGTACGAATCCCTGCTTTTCCCAGGTATTCGCTGAGATCTTCCGCCATGCGTTTGGTAAGAGTTGTTACCAATATTTTTTCTTTATCGGGAATTCTCTGCCTTATTTGTTCCATCAGATCATCTACCTGATTCTGCACCGGTTTTACTTCGATTTCAGGATCGAGCAGACCGGTAGGACGAATAACCTGTTCCACAAAAACGCCATCACTTTTTTGTAGTTCATAATCGGCAGGAGTGGCAGAAACAAAGATCACCTGATTCTGTTTAGCTTCAAATTCGTGAAATTTGAGTGGACGATTATCAAAAGCAGAAGGTAAACGAAAACCAAAATCCACCAGGTTTTTCTTGCGAGTATAATCTCCACCATACATGGCATGAACCTGCGGAATGGAAACGTGCGATTCGTCGATCACCATCAGGAAATCTTCAGGGAAATAATCCAACAGACAATAAGGCGGATCACCTTTTTTGGCTCCGGTAAGATGGCGTGAATAATTTTCAATTCCAGAACAAAACCCAAGTTCACGCAGCATTTCCAGATCAAAATTGGTGCGCTGCTCAATGCGTTGAGCTTCCAGCAGCATATTGTTTTTCTCGAAATATTCGATACGATCTTTCAATTCAGCTTTGATCGATTTGATGGCTCGTTCCAAAGCGTGTTTATTCGTTATAAAATGATTTGCCGGATAGATGGGATATTCTTTCACAACTTCCAGAACGTGATTGTCCAGAGGATTGATGCGGGAAATTTTTTCGATCTCATCACCGAAGAATTCTACTCGAATTGAATTTTCCAGATAAGCCGGATAAATATCGACGATATCTCCATTGACGCGAAAAGCGCCCCGTTCAAAAGCGATGTCGTTGCGCCCGTAATGGATATTCACAAGTTTTGCCAGCAGTTCATCGCGATCCATGATATCACCGGTTTTGATGCGGATCAATGACTTTCGGTAATCCTGCGGAATTCCCAAACCGTAAATACAGGAAACGCTGGCCACGATGATCGTGTCGCGCCGTTCGGAAAGACTCATGGTTGCGCGCAAACGCAGCTTTTCGATCTGGCTGTTGATATCGGAATCTTTTTCGATGTAGATATCTTTGCCGGGAATGTAGGCTTCGGGTTGGTAATAATCGTAGTAACTGATGAAAAATTCCACAGCATTTTGCGGGAAAAGCTGTTTGAATTCTCCGTAAAGTTGAGCTGCCAGAGTTTTGTTGTGAGAAAGCACCAGAGTTGGTTTATTCACCTTTTCGATAACATTGGCAATGGTGAAAGTTTTACCCGAACCTGTCACACCGAGAAGTGTCTGATATTTGTTATTATTTTGAATTCCTTCCACCAGCTCTTGAATTGCTTGTGGTTGATCACCTCTGGGTTTATAACTTGATACAACTTTGAATTTTTCCATTTTATTTCCTTCTCTTTCCGAACTAAATTCAGCAGTTTTTATGGCAAGATATTTTGTGGGATTTATCCCTCTGTCTGGCAAATGTCAGACAGAGGGGTAAATAATGAAAATTCGATTTTCAGCTTGCTGAAATAAATTTAGCGAAATACACCTTGGCTCTGCCACGGTGATAGTCAAATTTAAGAATTTTCTTTATTCCCTTCAGAACTTAACTAATGAATATGATTCTTAACGTCATTTTTTTTTGCAGCTCCGAATTGTCTCCCTTCGTCAGGGAGAATAAAAGAGGGTTTAGCAAATCTTATTGAAAACCAATTTACTTTCTTCAAAAAAATCAATTTTTTGCCAAAGCAGAACCCCTCTGTGTCTCCCCTTACAAAGGGGAGCTTAAAGTAGATTTTTTCACTCAACTTATCAAGAAAACATTCCGATGATCTTTGAACAATCGGAAGTTTTGGTTTGACAGAAATTAACTGTTCCCACATAAAAATTCACATGAAAAGAAAAGAAAAATTAGCAATTTTATTGGCTGAGATCGAAGACCTGATGTTGTATGTGAAAGAGTGGGAAAAAATATATGCCGATAAGATCGAGCAGGTTCATCCTGAATATGCTGATGCCGCCAGAAACCTGGTTCATTATTATGCTTTGCGTTCCCAGAAAATAGGCAATTTACAGAAACGGTTAGGCAATTTCGGTCTTTCCAGGCTCAGTGAATCTGAACCGCATATTATGGCGAGCTTGGCAACGACTCGTTCAATTTTGAAAAGTATGCTGAAGGAAAAGGTGAAATATCCCAAAGTCCAGCCTTCTTTCAAACGCAGCCGAAAAGCAACTCGCCGCAATGCCAAAGAACTTCTTGGTTATCGCAGTAAAGGACGTCGCTGCCGCATTATGGTAACTTTGCCGGGCAAATATTTCGATGATTTTGATCTGATCTACGAACTGGTGGAAAATGGCATGAATTGCGGCAGAATCAATTGTGCTCATGAATCACCGGAAGAATGGACGAGAATGATCGAGAATGTAAAGATCGCATCGGAACAACTGCGTAAAACCTGTAAAATTTCCATGGATCTGAGCGGTCCAAAAATTCGTACTGGTTTTATTGCCAGAGATGCCCGTATCATCAAGATCCGTCATCAGATAGATGCCCTGGGAAATTCCATTTCTCCCATCAAGGTTTTCTTTGGAAAATCAGATAATCCCGATTCCAATATTCCCGAAATTCCTCTGCAGAATTATGATGCAAAACTGATAAAGAAAAATGTCGTTCTAAAATACACCGATTCCCGTTTCAAACAGCGGGAAATCGTGGTTCAGGAAATTTCTGAAAATGGATTTCTGGCAGATCTGGATAAAACAACTTTTTTTGAAACAGATTTTCCCATCCAGATAGATGAAGAAAATGCCTTCCTGATAGGAATGCTGGACCAGAAGAAAAAACCGCTATATTTGAAAGAAAACGATATTTTGATAATCATGAAAGAGCAAACAACTGCGCAGCGCAAAAAGATAATCACTGACACTGGAGAGATCGAACCGGCTTACATCAGCTGCACAGCTCCGCAGATTTTCGGCATGGTAAAACCGGGAGAACCTGTGGTTTTCGATGATGGAATTATCGAAGGTTTCATCGAAGAAATGGATGAAGAAGAAATTCAGGTTCGCATTACAAATGTGAAAGGTAAGATTGGCAAATTGAAGGAAGATAAGGGCATCAACTTTCCGGAAAGTAAGCTGCTGCTGCCCAGCCTATCGCAAAAAGATCTGGATGACCTGCCGTTCATGCTGCAATATGCCGATGTTATAAATGTCTCCTTCGTGCAGTTTCCGCAGGATGTTGCTAATCTTACAAAAATAATCAAAGAACAGAATGTAGATAGAAATGTAGGATTGATCCTAAAAATTGAAACCAAAACCGGTTTTGACAACTTGCCCGATATCATTTTGGAAGCGATGAAAGTTTACCCGATCGGAGTGATGATCGCGCGCGGCGATCTGGCGGTGGAAACAGGTTGGGATAAGATCGGTCATATCCAGGAAGAAATTCTATCCTTCTGCAAAGCTGCTCATATCACCAGCATCTGGGCAACGCAGGTTCTGGAAAATCTGGCAAAAAAGGGAATTCCTTCTCGCGCTGAAATTACCGACGCCGTGATGGCAACCAGAGCCGATTGCATCATGCTGAATAAAGGTTCCTATATTTTAAAAGCGATCAAACTTCTGGATAAAATCCTGAGAAATGTGAATAAAAAATCGACTGCCTTAAAGCCGATAGATGATTGAGATTAGAATTTAGATTTTAGAATTCAGAAATTAGAAAAAGGGCGATTTTAAATCGCCCTTAAAATTATCTTAATCTGTGAAATCCGTGTAAATCTGCGAGCTATTATTCAGCTTCAACGTGACAGAGAACATCTCCTTTTGCTACGGAATCTCCGGTTTTAAACTTGATAGCTGTGACTTCACCTGTGCAAGGAGCTGCCAGATTATTCATCATCTTCATCGCTTCCAGCACCACCAGCGTATCTCCAGCTTTTACTTTATCGCCAATCTTTACGCGGTATTCCACGATCATGCCGGGAATTGGTGCGACCAGGTTTCCGGTGCTTTCAGAAGATTTTGATTCTTTTTCTTCTGCCTTTTTCTTAGCAGAAACGCTGCTGCTTCGTATATTTGGATCGGCAACTTCCACACAGAAATGATCGCCATCCACATAAACATCGAATGACCGCAGATTGACCGGTTTGTCAGATTTGATCTTTGCGACCATATCACCCGAAAGAGCTTTGCGAACGATCTCATCTTCTTTTTCCACTTCTTCCAATGTTTTTGGTTTTACATCGGCCGGAACCGGTTCCAAACCATATTTCCATTTTAGGAATCTTTTTCCTGTAACAGGATAAAGAGCACAGATCAGCTCATCATCCAGATTTTTTGCAAGTCCTTTTACTTCTTCCTGAATTGTTGCAAGTTCCGGTTCCAGAGTATCGCCCGGTTTTCCTGTAATAGGAGTTTCTCCTCTGGGATAATCTTTCAAGGCTTTGGCTTGAACCTCTTTATCGATGGGAAGTGTGGTTTTTCCATACAATCCAAAACAAAGATCTTTAACCTGTTCTGTTATTTTGGAATATTGTCCTTCCCATTCATCGAAAAGTACATTATTTACAGTTTGAATTCCCACAATTTGACTGGTAGGAGTTACCAGCGGAACCTGACCGAGTTCTTTGCGAACTTTTGGTAGAGCTTCAAATACATTTTCCAATTTGTGCAATGAATCCATCTGACGCAGCTGGTTTACCAGGTTGGAAAGCATTCCGCCCGGTGTTTGATGCAGAATCACGTCGATATCGATGATAGCATTTTTTGTGTTATTGGCAAAGTGTTTGTATTTGGGAATAAATTTTTCCATGGTGCGATCGATCTCGGTAAGTTTATTGATGTCGATTCCACTATCACGATTCGTTCCCAGAAGCGATATTACAATAGGTTCGATAGCAGGATGCGAAGTGCGATAAGCATAAGGCGCCATGCAGGTATCAACGATATCAACGCCAGCTTCGATTGCCTTAAATATCGCCAGATCACCCATTCCGGAAGTGAAGTGTGTGTGCAGATGCAGCGGTATATCAGTTTGTTTTTTCAGTTCTCGAATCAGATTGTAAGCATCGTACGGAGAAACCAGCCCAGCCATATCTTTGATGCAGATTGTATCCGCACCGAGTTCTTCCAATTTTTTTGCTTTTTCCAGATAATATTCCAGGTTGTATGTTTCGCCGCCCAAACGGGGTTCGGTGAGAGTGTAGCAGATGGTTCCCTGAAAATGCTTTTTGTTTTTTTTGATAATATTTACCGCAGTCTCGAAATTGCGAAAATCGTTTAAAGCATCGAAAACCCTGAAAATATCGATGCCGTTGTCGCAAGCACGTTGAACAAAATTTTCTACTACATCATCGGCATAATTTCTGTAACCTACCAGGTTCTGTCCGCGCAGCAGCATGGAAAATGGCGTTTTCTTGATATACTTTTTCAGCGTACGAATTCTTTCCCAGGGATCTTCGTTCAAGTAGCGGTGCATTGTATCAAAAGTAGCTCCGCCCCATACTTCCATACTATAAAAACCAACTTCATCCATCAGTTCTGCCACGGGCAGCATATCTTCGGTTCTACCACGAGTGGCAAACAGTGATTGATGTCCGTCTCGCAAACTGACATCCTGAATTTTTATGGGATTTTCTGCTTTCGGTCTAGCGGCGTCGTAGTTCATTTTGGTCATTTCCAAAACGCCGTGTTTATCGAATTTCATTTTATTTCTCCTTTGTGATTATCTATTAAATTCTCTTCGTTGAACGAGCTGATTATTTTTCATTATCATCTTCCTGCCGGAAAGAACCCACTGGTTTGTCTTTTTCTTTTTAGATTGCTCTTTTTCCTGCTGCAGGAATTGCAGAACTCCAGCGATGGCAGCTTTCAATTTTTTATCTAACACAATAACTCCTAAACCGGAATATTTCCGTGTTTTTTGGGCGGAAGTGCTTCGCGTTTCGTACACAGAATATCCAGAGCATCGATCAGTCTCATCCTGGTTTCGGAAGGTAAAATTACAGCATCCACATAACCACGTTCTGCTGCGATGTAAGGAGTATTGAATTTTTCTTCGTAATCTTTGATCTGTTCCTGGCGTTTTACATCAGGATCGGCGGCTGCTTTTTGCTCTTTACGATAGCTGGAAACCACATTCACAGCACCCTGAGCGCCCATTACAGCAATTTCTGCTGAAGGCCAGGCAAACGACATGTCATTTCCCAGATGACGTGAACTCATCGCGATGTAAGCTCCACCATAACTTTTGCGAGTTGTCACGTTCAGTTTAGGAACGGTTGCTTCTGAATAACTCCACAATAGTTTTGCTCCATGACGGATAATTCCGTTCCATTCCTGCTCAGTTCCAGGCAGATAACCGGGAACATCCACAAAAGTAATTATCGGCAGATTGAAGGCATCACAGAAACGGATGAAGCGAGAAATTTTATCGGAAGCATCGATATCCAGGCAACCAGCCAAAACCATGGGTTGATTGGCAATGATTCCCACCGGACGCCCATTTAATCGCGCCATTCCGATAACCGCATTTGCGGCATATAGCTCATGGATCTGCATAAAATCGCCATTATCGACAATTGATTCGATCACTTCGATCATGTCATATCCAGCTTTAGGATCGTCAGGAATAACTTCGTCAAGTTCGGTGCACAATCTGGCAGGATTATCACCGGTTTCTTCATAAGGCGGCTCTTCCAAATTATTACCGGGAATAAAACTGAGAAGAAGCTTAACCTGTTCGATGGCATCTTCGTCACTTTCGCAGGCAAAATGTGCATTTCCACTTTTAGTATTGTGAGTGACGGCTCCACCCAGATCTTCAAAATTGGTTTCTTCTCCGGTTACCGTTTTGATAACCTGCGGTCCTGTGATGAACATGTGAGCAGTTTCTTTCACCATCAAGATGAAATCTGTCATGGCGGGAGAATAAACTGCTCCGCCGGCGCAAGGTCCCATTATTATGGAAATCTGCGG